>NZ_JAFLPN010000049.1:0-23351 GCF_029870785.1 Brevibacillus sp. AY1 | reverse complement strand
AAAGTTTAAGTGCGCTAAAGCGCTAAAAAGATTAGCGGAAGATAGTATAAGTGCAACTAAGGCTCCGCCAAAAGGTTGGCGTAGCCAAGTTTTCTAATACTATCGGAAAGTGCTTGAATGCTTAGCGATATTTTGATGCGAAAGAGACTTTATTTTTGTTAATATTCCATTAATTCCATTTTTAGTTAATTGTGCTATCATTATGCTTTTAACAAGACTACAATTCTTTTTTGCAAGAATTAATAGGGGGTAGTCATGCCGTACATCGCGGAAACAAAAGAGATGGAGCGTGTTTTCGGAAGTGGTGTCACAGCGGTTCGCGCACTTCAGGGGGTCAATATACGTGTGGAAAAAGGGAGGCTCCTCATCTTGAGAGGAAGGTCAGGCTCAGGAAAAACGACCCTGCTCAATCTGCTAGGTGGATTGGATCGCCCAACAAGAGGAGAGGTATTCTATCAGGGAAAAGAGATAGGCAGTCTGCCAGACCGAACACGCACGAAGATCCGGAGAGAAGGGATGGGATTTATATTCCAATCATTCGGACTATTCCCACTTATGTCCGCAGCTGAAAACGTAGAGTTTGGACTACGGCTCTCCAGAATTCCTGCAAGGGAGTGGAAGGGGAGGGTGAGTGAATCACTGGAGCTCGTCGGTTTGACAAAGCGCGCCAACCACCGACCCTACGAGCTGTCAGGCGGAGAGCAGCAACGCTGCGCGATTGCCAGAGCCGTTGCACATCGCCCGGAGCTGCTTTTGGCTGACGAGCCGACTGCAGAGCTGGACAGCAGGATGGGGAAGCAAATCAGCGGCGTCTTTCGCAGACTGGTGGATGAAGCAGGAATGAGCATTGTCATGACGACGCATGATCCGAGTGTGATGGAGGTGGCAGATGTTGTATACGAACTGGAAGACGGTTCTATTATCAAAAGCTAGTATCTCTCGTGTAACGAAGAGTCTGGTTGCTATAGCCTGCATGAGCGTGCTGCTCACGGGCTGTTCCCTGTTTCCCAAGGAGGAGCCGATGCTGGCCCCGCCATTGGTAGAGCCTGTGCAAGTCACCTATGAAGTCGCCGAGGTGACGAAAGGAACGATTACGAAAAGCATCAAGGGATCGAGTACCTTTACCACAGTGGACAAGAAAGAGCTCTCTTTTCCCGAGACAAAGGGGTTGCGTCTGATGTCGTTCGCGGTCAGCAACGGCGAACTGGTCAAAAAAGGACAGGTGCTTGCTGAGCTTGATGCAACCGAGCTGGAAAGAAGCATCGAGATGGCTCTCTATGAGGTGGAAAAAGCCAAGCTGGAACTGCAGGAAGCCCAGCAGGATAACAAGTACGAGGTGGAGGAAGCCCGCTTGAACGTCGTCAAGGCTGAGATGAATGCCAAGGTCAGCGAGACCAAGCTTGCCCAGATCGAGCTGGATCAAGCCAGGCTGAAGCTGGCGGAGCTGCAGGACCCCAAAAGGCGTGAATTTCAGGTTGAGCGTGCCAAGCTGAATGTCAAGCAGCGTGAGATGGACTTGTCCAGTCTGCAAAAGAGATTGGCGGATACCAAGCTGGTCGCTCCGATGGATGGAGTGGTCCTCTTTGTCAGCAATGAGCAGGTGGGAGATGAGGTAGATGCGTATCAGCCCCTCGTGACCATCGGAGATCCGAACAAGCTGTTTATCATCTATACAGCTCCTGAACGCGAGGCGCTGAAGGATGTGAAGGATGGGGTCAAGGCGACCATCAAGCTGCCGGATGGAACAATGGAAGAAGGCGTTGTTGTACAGACTCCGTTGAATGTACCTGATCAATTACCAGAGGATCTAAAGCGCCTGTATCAGCGCAGCATCCTCATTGCGCCAGCCAAGCCGATAAAGGGGATGGAGGTCGGCAGCTCCGTCGTCTTCGAAATCGTCATCGATCAACAGGAGGATGCCGTCATCATTCCGATCAAAGCACTGCGCGGGTTCAACGAGAGAATGTACGTGCAGGTTTTGGACGAGAACGTGAAAAAGGAAGTAGACGTCACCGTGGGTATTAAGACAGCGACAGAAGTTGAAATCATTAACGGGCTACAACCGGGCCAGCTGGTCATTCTGGATTAGGGGGGAACACAGCATGGCTATGCTGCAGATGATTCTGCGAAAAATGCTGAACAACCGCTGGCTCGTCGGGAGCCTGCTGCTCGGGCTGGTTGTCGCAGTCGGATTGATGTCGAGCATCCCTGCATTTACGAATGGCGTGCTGCAGCGTTTATTCGTCAAAGACATGGAAGAGTATCAGCAGGTAGTAAAAAGTTTTCCTGGTGGCCTCCTGGTTTCAATCAACCAGGATTTTGGTGCCCAGGACGGAGCCATAGTGCTTGCCCACTTGAAGAACGTGATGGAAAACGAAATCATTCCTTCGCTTTCAACACCCTTGCTCGATCAGGTGACCGTATTGAGGTCGCTTCCCTTCCAGTCGGTATTGCAGGATCAAATAACGAGTTCACCGGAAACAGCGATTCTCTATTCGTTCACGAATCTGGATCAGCACATTACCTTGATCGATGGGCATTTGCCCGCAGCTGAACCTGTGGATGGAGTGTTAGAAGCCCTCGTAACAGAAAAAGGGTTAATGGAACGCAAGATGGTGCTGGGCAACATCTACGAGTTGACGACAACTCACGCAGATGTTGCGGCAATACGCATCAAGCCGGTAGGAGTTTTCAAGGAAAAAGAAGGCAACGATCCCTATTGGTTTGCCAGATCTGCGGAATACAACAAAGGGTTCATTTTGCATGAAGAGCTGTTTCGGAAGACGTTTTTGGAAGAGAACAATCTCGTTCTCGCAATCCGCTATTACCTGGCTTTCCAATATCAAGAGTTTCAGTTTATCGACAAGGAAAAATTAATGTCCGTCGTGCCTGAGCTGGAAGAAAATCTGGTTCAGTTCGGTCTGAAAAAGTCAGATCTCAGCATTCAATTTCCCGTCAGTTCCATCACCCAAAAATACGATGAGCAAAACCAGCATTTTCGGAACATTCTCTGGTCTTTGTACGTTCCCATCATTATCATGCTGGCGATCTATCTCGTGATGGTCTCAGGCTTGATCGTCGAACGTCAGCGCACAGAGATCGCCGTTCTCGGCAGTCGCGGGGCAGGGCGGGGACAGATTTTTGGCATCTATTTTGTGGAAATTATCATTTTGGGCTTACTCGCCTTGCTGATTGGACCATTTGTCGGCATCCAGCTCAGCAAGATTTTGGGGATCTCCAACGGATTTTTGCAATTCGTTGATCGGACGGGGATCGAGGCACAGATGAATGGCGAGGTCCTGATCTATGCCGCATGGACCGTACTTGGCTGCATGTCCCTGTTGCTCATCTCGATCTTTTTCGCGACGCGGCAAAATATTGTGACACATAAGCAGAACGCAGCCAGAGTCACGGGTCAGGCGATGTGGCACCGACTTTTTCTGGATGTCATACTCTTACTGATTTCGTGGTATGGCTGGTATTCCTATCAGAATATGATCGAGAACGCAGAAAAAGCGGCAGAAGACTCCGTACCGATGTCGGTGGATGTGCTGTTGTTTTTTATCCCGGTCCTGTTCTCCCTAGGGCTTGGTCTCCTTTGCCTGCGAATCTACCCTTGGCTGCTGCATGGAATCTATTGGCTGGGCCGCAGGTTCTGGCCGATCTCCGTGCATACCACCCTGGTTCAGGTAGGGCGGGCTTCCCGGCAGTATCAATTTCTCATGCTGTTTGTGACCATCACGGTCGCGATCGGTATGTTCAGTGCGAGTACAGCCAGAACCATCAATCTGAATGCGGAAGAGCAGATCTTTTACCAGAACGGCACTGACATTCGCCTCATGGTGGACTGGATCAATGACAAGCCGGTGGTGTTCCTCCATCGCAATCCGGCGATGCAAGAGGGATCACCAGGACCTGAGTCTCCCAAGCCGCCCATTCAGTATGTAGAGCCTGATTTCTTGCCCTTTCAACAGCTTCCTGGCGTGGAGCATGCAACGAGAGTGTTTGTTCACCAGATGGCGGAGGCAAGCGAGGGGAGGCAGAGCGTCAAGGAAGTCACGCTGATGGGAATCGATCCCAAGGAATTCGGACAAACGATTTGGTGGAAGCAGGGACTATTGCCGCATCACATTCACGATTATCTCAATTTGTTGGGCAAAGAACCCAAGGCTTTATTGATTTCCCGCACCCTTGCAGACAAGCTGAAGGTAAAAGAGGGGGATACCATCATGGTCGGGTGGAAGAACATTCGTCCCGTGGAGATGATCGTATACGCCATCGTCGATTACTGGCCAGGCTGGAGTCCGGTCGGGAAAGACTCCATTTATTCCTCGAAGCAGAAGGAGAAGTACCAGATGGTAGCCAATCTGCCATACATCCAGAGCAAATTGCATATGGAGCCTTATCAGGTCTGGCTAAACCTGCAGGCAGAAGCTTCCTCGGAAGCACTCTATGAGGGGCTGATTCAAAACGATACGAGACCTACTTTTTTGAGCAATGCGCGACAGCTGTTGATCGAAACCAAGAACAGTGCCTTCTATCTGGGGGTAAACGGTTCGTTGACACTCGGCTTTTTGTTGTCGATGCTGATTACGTTCATTGGCTACGTGATGTACTGGGTGCTTACGCTTGGGGCACGCAAATTGCAGTATGGGGTTTTTCGGGCAATGGGGATGTCTTTTGGCAGCCTCGTTCGCATCATCGCATGGGAGCAGTTCTTTACCTTTGGCGTTGCTTTTGTGATGGGAGTGGCGGCAGGCAAGCTTGCGAACATGCTGTTTTTGCCGGCGCTGAAGCTGTATCTGCATGCTGAAAAACAAATTCCTCCCTTTACGATCACGTCTTCCGCACAGGATGAGTGGCTGATCTATTCCTTTGTGGCCATTACCCTTGTGGTCGGGATCGCGATAGTCGGAGTCATCCTTTCTCGCATGCAAATTCATCAAGCTGTGAAGCTCGGGGAGGATTAGACACATGATCGTCTGTGAAAATTTGGTAAAGATCTACAAGGCAGCTGACTTGGAGGTTGTGGCCTTGCAGGGCTTGGACCTTACCGTGGAAGACGGCGAGCTGATGGGGATCATCGGAAATAGCGGAAGTGGAAAATCGACGCTATTAAACATGCTGGGTGGGCTGGATCGGCCTTCAGCAGGCAAGCTGTTCGTGGCAGGGAAAAACCTGTTTCGCTTATCGCAGGCTGAATTGATCCAGTATCGACTCCGTACGGTTGGCTTTGTCTGGCAGAACAATGCGCGCAATCTGATCCCTTACCTGTCTGCGCAGCAAAACGTGGAGCTGCCCATGCTGATCGCAGGACAGCGAAAACGCGATCGTGCAGGCGAGCTGCTGGAGATTGTCGGCTTGGGGCATCGAAAAAAGAACAAGCTGAATGAACTGTCCGGCGGGGAACAACAGCGCGTAGCCATTGCGATCGCCCTGGCCAACCAACCGAAGCTGCTTCTCGCTGACGAGCCGACCGGAAGTGTGGACAGCCGCACAGCAGCGATGATTCTGGATCTTTTTCAGGAATTGAACAGGTCGATGGGGCTTACAGTGGTGATCGTGACGCATGATCTGGAGATCGCCAGAAAGGTGGACAGAGTCGTGGCGATTCGCGATGGAAAGACCTCGAGTGAAATCCTGCGTCGGAGCAGTGCCGGTGAAGAGGGGGAAGAGACGGGGCGAAGCGATATCGAAGTGGAAACCCATGAGGAATGGGCTGTGCTGGATCAGGCTGGGCGCATTCAGATACCTCAGGAGTACCTGCAGGAAATCGGAGCAGATGGAAAGATGAAAATCGAACTGGAGGAAGGTCGAATCGTCCTTTATCCACCTCCCCCCAAACATGCATCAGTGCAAGCGAAATAGTCGATGCCACAACGAGCTTTTTTGCCGCTCCTGCTGCATTCTGGCTAGCTGCACCTTGGCGTCGAGGATGTCGTTCATCGCTTTAGTCAAACGGCGATCCCGCTCCTTCAGACTGGAACGAATATATGCTTCTTGCTTCTCCATGCGCTCCAGCAAGGCGTGATGGGCGATATCCTGCTGTTGGACGTGGCTGGCTAAAGCCTGAAGCTTTGCGTCCCATTGCTCTGTGTTTGGCACATGTACCGGCATGGGTATTGAGGCCGGAGCTGGAGCAGGTACAGGTGCAGGTGCCAACGTGGCAGCGCTTTCCTTTCTCGTCGCATCAGGGGACTGGTGACTGACAATCATGTGGGCGGCTTCCTCCTGTGGAAAAAGCTGATCCTTGGTCAACCGGTAAAACCGCTGGAGTGCGGCTACGTCGATCTGGCGGTATTCCCGACGGTTTTGACTATCCCGCAAAAACCAGTATCCATGCTGCTCCAAAAGCATGCTCCATTTGCGCAAGGTGCTTGCTCCGATTCCCAGCATACTGGCTACCTCTTTGCCGGTGTATGTCCTTTCTCTGGCTACCAACTCAATGACGTTTCCCATCTACCATCCCTCCTGACTCGTCCGCTTCTACTTAAGCTTCTTTCGTTGAGAGGGCTGGTTTTCCTGTTTGAAATCGTGCGACAAATTCCTGCAGTCTTCGGTCTTGTCAGCTTTTTTCTTGTTGCAGTTTTGCCTATAACAGGGTGATATGTCGATTGGAGGGAAACCGTGTTGTCCTGAAGAATAAGGGGAGCACAGTGTCTAATACGGAGGGATCAATATGGATTCTGTCGTTGACTATTACACCGGTTTTGGGGCCTATTTTTTCAATTTGGAAGACATCGAACCCTTTATGGAATCGATCGGATTTGAAACCCTGGATTTGATTGGCTCCACCAACATCGGGACACTTCTGACAGCGGACCAGAGCCATCCGTTATGGGGGTCTCTTCACACCTGCTCTATATGGGTCGGAAAAAATGTTGAGAATGGACGTGCCCCTGTCTTGATGATGTGACGAATAACCAGCGGATACACGTACATTTTCGGTCAATCTCCGCATTTGCTCTAGGAGGGCTATGCCAAACGTACATAAGATGCAGAAGAAGGAGGGATTGACATGGCATTTAAAGACCAGGTGAAAAAATTTGAAGGTAAAAACGTCAGAGTAGAGACTGTGGATGGGACCTTTACAGGTAAACTGGTGGAAGTTAAATCTTCCACGATTATCTTGCGTCAAAACGACAATCGTAGGACCATTATTCGTGATTCCAAGATTGTTGCTGTAACGGAGCACGACGATTGCTAGGAAGGTTTGCATTGTCTTTGTTCCTCAGGCTGTCGAGAGATCGGCAGCCTGTCTGTTTTGGATTATTTGTACCTATGCAGGTACGAGCAAGAAGGATGTCAGGAGGGGTATCTTCGTGGTAACATAGAAATGTTGAGACAAGATACCAGGAAAGCAGGGGATACCATGTTGGACATCAGATATCACGGACATTCTACCGTGCAGCTGTCGATCGAAGGACATTCGATCATCATTGACCCGTTTATCACCGGTAATGCGCTTGCAACAACAAAACTGGCCGACATCCAGGTTGAATACATACTATTGACACATGGCCATGGGGATCACATCCTGGACGCTGTAGAACTGGCGAAGCAAAATGACGCCACGATCATTGCGACCCATGAGTTGGCCACTTACATGGGCTGGCAGGGAGTAAAGGCAATCGGAGTGAACCTGGGCGGATCGCTCAAGCTGCCTTTTGGCAAAGTGAAAATGACGCATGCCTTCCACAGCTCCGGCGTCGTTCTGGATGACAAGCAGCAAATCATCTATATGGGAATGCCGGGTGGCTTCATCATCGAGCTGGGAGGAAAAACCGTATACCATGCGGGCGATACCGGATTGTTCGGCGATATGAAAATGCTTGGCGACCGTCATGATATCGATCTGGCCTTCTTGCCCATCGGCGATCATTTCACGATGGGACCAGAGGATGCAGTGGTCGCAGCGGAGTGGGTAAAAGCGGATTACGTCGTGCCGATTCATTACAACACATTCCCACCCATCCAGCAGGACGGAGATGCTTATGTAGCGGAGCTTGCAGAAATGGACATCAGAGGCAAAGCTTTGAAGCCAGGAGAAGCGCTTCGCTTGCCGTAAATGCGCCGATAGTATGTCAAAGAGCCGTCTCTAGCAGAGAAGCGGCTCTTTTTTACCAATCCTTACAGTCCCTCCACCAATCTAGCCGCACGCATCGTTGCTTCCCGGCGCAGCTCTTCCCAGGAGATGTGTGTAAATTGGCGATTCTTCATCAGGATTTCTCCGTTGACGATGGTCGTATCCACATCGGCTCCTGTCGCGCTGTAGGCGATTAAGGCGTGGAGGTCGTGTACAGGCTGCATGTGAGGTGCATTCAGATTGATCAGGATCAAATCAGCTTTCTTTCCTGCCTCGAGAGTACCAACCTCGTGATCAATCTGAAGCAGCTTGGCGCTTTCGATCGTAGCCATGCGCAATACCTGCTCTGCAGGCAAAAGTGTCGGGTCGCCGTGCTGGAGCTTTTGCAGCCAGGTAGCAGCCTTGATTTCAGCAAACATATCCAGTGTAGTCGCGCTGCCAGCCCCATCGGTTCCGAGCCCTACAGTGATGCCCTGCTCCAGCATGTCGCGCACGGGCGCGATACCGCAGCCCAGCTTCAGGTTGCTGACCGGATTGTGAGAGACTCCTCCACGCATTCCGCGAAGCAGGCGAACATCCTCGGTAGACAGATGAACAGCATGAGCTAGCAGGACGTGGTTGTCCGTGAACATGCCGAGCTCGTACAGGTACTGCGTCGGTGTCTGGTTGTAGCGATTTCTGATTTTTTCCACTTCCTCCACCGTTTCAGCAAGATGGATGTGAATCGGAATCTGCCGGCTTCTTGCCAGGTCAATGATTTCGCTCATGGGCTGGGGTGGGCAGGTATAAGGTGCATGGGGACCCAGCATGGTGGTGATTCTACCATTTGCTGCTCCACTCCAGGTGTCGATCAGATGGAGAGCCTCCGTCATGCGCTTGCCTCCGTCATCTTCGAGAAAGACAACTCCACGAGTCAGCGACGCGCGCATACCGCTGTCTTGCACAGCCTGTGCCACCTGATTCATGTGCACGTACATGTCGGCAAAGCTCGTCGTACCGGAAGCGATCATTTCGGCGGCTCCGAGCATCGTTCCCCAGTAGACATCCTCTGGAGTCATGCGTCCTTCAGCTGGAAGCATTTTTTTATCCAGCCAATCCATCAGCTTGAGGTCGTCCGAAAAAGCGCGCAAGAGCGACATGCTTGCGTGGTTGTGAGCATTGATCAGCCCCGGCATCGCGACCATTCCCACTCCAGTGATCACTTCATCTACAGGCTGCTTCCGCTCGATAGCAGGCCCTATCTCGGCAATTCGTTCCCCTTCGATGAGCAGATCTCCGACAAAAGGGAGTTCACCCTCGCGCATGGTAAGAATCGAGCAGCCTTTGATCAACGTTCTTTTCATTTTCTTCCCTCCAGTTTTGTGGTTTAGCTGCTTCCAACGGTAAAGCTTGACGTGGCGGGAAGGTCAAGAGGCGACATTCGTGAAATATTGTTTAGTAAAATGCGATTGACGAAAGAAATAATACTTCCTACAATAAGAATTAAGATTGGCTGAAAGTGACGGTGGCGGAATGTTAAACGGAGGTTTAGTCAGTTTACAAACGATATTGGACGAATTGAAGCCGTCGGAGCAGAAAGTGGCCCAATACATACTGGCTCATCCGGAAGAGGTCGTAAAGCTCTCGGTGCAAAAGCTAGCTGAGCTGAGCGGTGTATCGGAGGCGACAATCATTCGTCTGGCCCGTTCACTGAACATGAAGGGTTATCAGGAGCTAAAGCTGCGCATTGCAGGAGATCTGAATAAGCAAAGCAATGTGGGCAGCTATCAGGAGATCATGATGGAGGGCTCGGTCGATTCGATCATGCAGGCCGTCAGCTGGAACAACATCCAGTCCATCCAAGACACGCTGTCTGTGCTTTCCAGTGACGAAGTAAAAAGGGCGGCAGATGCCGTGACCCAAGCACGAAAAATTGACGTATACGGAGTAGGCGCTTCTGCCGTGATCGCGGCGGATATCAAGCAGAAATTTTCGCGAATTGATCTCTGGTGTGAAGCCTATGCGGATTTTCATGCCCAGCTCACCTCTGCCGTGACATTATCAGAGAAAGACGTCGTGATCGGGATCTCATACTCCGGTCAGACAGAAGATATCATTCAATCCCTCACAGAAGCCAGACAGCAAGGAGCTACGATCATTACCTTGACCAAATTCGGTCCCTCTCCCGTCGCTGATCTGGCTGATATACGTTTGTTTACCAGCTCAGTGGAAAAAAGCATTCGGAGCGGTGCGATGGCATCTCGTATCGCCCAATTGAATGTCATCGATATACTGTTCATCACGATGGTGAGCAGACAGCAGGAGGAAGTGATTCCACTGCTGGAAAAAACGCGTGTGGCAGTCAGCAGGACCAAGCGAACATCCGGTTAAAGGATGGTGAAAGGGTATGGACAAGGTAAAAAAGCTTTTACAGGATTGGGTCGATGAGGGGCTGTTGCCAGGAGCTGCATTGCGCGTCATACGCGATGGCCGTGTCTGGTACGCCTGTGAAGTAGGTACGACTAGCATCACAAAAGAGCAGACCGTGACGTCTGATACCTTGTTTGATCTGGCGTCGTTGACCAAGGTTACCGCAACGCTACCAGCAGCATTGCTGCTGATGCAGGAAGCTCAAATGGCTCCAGATGATCCGATAGGTCGTTTTTTTTCAGACTGTCCGTCAGATAAAGGTTCAATTACGATTGCGCAGCTGCTCACACATACGTCAGGGCTCCCAGCCGATTTGGCACAGCGCAGGCGAGATGATATTCTTTCTTTGCCATCTCTGATCTACCAACAGTCTTTAATACATAAACCTGGTACAAGAGTCGTTTACAGTGATCTGGGCATGATCTGGCTGGGGTTATTGATTGAAAAGCTGACTGGGGAACGATTGGATGCTTACGTGGAGCGGCGTATATTCCGTCCATTACAGATGCATCATACCTTTTATCGTCCGAATAAAAACCTTTTTCAAAATATTTCGTCTACCGAATTTTCGTCGCTGCTTGGCGGGTATATCGTCGGGGAGGTTCATGACGAGAAGGCTTGTGCAATGGGCGGAATCGCAGGGCATGCAGGATTGTTTTCTACTGCTGACGACCTGGCCAAATACGCCATCAGCTGGCTGTATGATGATCAAAAGGTCGTGAGCACCGCATGGAAAAGAAGAGCGATCCAATGTCATACGTCAGGGCTGGGAGGCAGTCGCGGATACGGCTGGGATTTGAGGGGCGCAGATACAGCGAGCAGCTGCGGTCAAGGATTTCACCCCGACAGCTATGGACATACAGGATTTACCGGCACCAGCATGTGGATCGACCCCGTTCAGGAATGGGCTGTCATTTTCCTGACTAACGCTGTTCATCTCGGACGAGATCACCAGCTGCGCCGCTTGCGGCCGATCCTTCACAACGCTGTCACGGCTCATCTTCAAAAGAGCCTGACTTGATACATTTGCCTGCCCGACTGGGTGAGCAGAAAGAAACCAGCTTTATCATAATGGGGGAGGGTTTAGCATGAAGCAATTCCGTTCTCGCACAGCAGCTTCCATCGTATTGGCAGCTGTGATGACACTGGTTGGATGTAGTGGAGGAGGCGGCAGCGGCACTGCCACACCTGGCGGAGAACCCACAGCCAATCCGGGTGGCAGTCAGGCTGGAAGTCAGGGAGGGGGCGAACAGGTCACGGTATCCATGCACAGCTGGCGTGTAGAAGACACAGAAGGCTACGCCAAGCTGATCAAGGCTTTTGAAGCAGAAAACCCAGGCATCAAGATCGACTTCAAGCCGTTCAAGGCGACAGAGTACAATACGATTCTCAATACAGCCCTGCAAAGCGACAGTGGTCCCGATATCCTGCAGCTGCGTCCTTATGCTCCAGGGATTTCGCTTGCAGAGGCTGGCTACTTGGAGCCCCTCGACAATCTTCCAGGTATGAACAATTTTCCCAAAGACGTTCTGGCAGCAGCCACAGGCAAGGATGGCAAAGTGTATGGCGTGCCGTTGTCACTCAACTCCACCCAGTTTTTCTACAATAAGAAAATTTTTGCGGACAATGGTTTGACGGAGCCCAAGAGCTGGAACGAATTACTTGCGACTGCCCAAGCTTTGAAGGATAAAGGCATTGTTCCCATTTCCTTCGGAGCCAAAGAAGGCTGGCTGCTCTCTCTCAGTCACGGTGTGATCGCCCCTGGCACCTACAATGGCAATCCATTTGTAGAAAAGCTGATAAAAGGGGAGGCAGACCTGAAAAGTCCTGAATTCCTTCAATCGATTCAACGCATGAAAGAGCTGGTTCCTTATTTCCCGGAAAATTATGTGGGCCTTGAATTGAATGACATGCGGACGTTGTTTGCGACAGAAAAGGCAGCCATGTTCATCAATGGCAGCTTCGAGCTGGAAGGCATCCAGAAGCTGAATCCTGATCTGCAGCTCGACTTCTTCCCCATGCCGACAGAGGATGGAAAGGCCGTTCTGACGACTTGGGTGGATGGCTCCTATGCTGTCAATGCCAAGGCGAAGCACAAGCCCGAAGCACTCAAGTTCCTGGAATTTATGGCAACGAAGCAATTTGGCGAGCTTTTTGCAAATGAGTTCAAGCGGATTAGCGCTGTGCCAGGTGTGACGACCGATAATCCGATTGTGAACAAGATGGCAGAATTGTCACAATCCAGCTCGACCCCCTATTTGATGGTTGTTCATTTTGCAGAAGGGAAGCCGACGACCAAGCAGACGTTGGAAAATGCCCTGCAAGGCATGTACCTTGACAAGATGACCCCAGAGCAGGTGGTAGACGAAGTGCAGAAGTCAGCCGCCAGCTGGTTTGAGCCATTCAAGAAATAAGCGCAGGTAAAGGGCGGGGGCGAGGAAGTCATTCCGTTCGTCCCCGAAAATGATCGAGGAGGTGGAGAAGATCGGTACTTCCGGGAGATCAACGATCAAACCAAAGGGTCGTTTGCGATGGCTCGTCCATTTGTTTCCCTTGCCTGCACTCGTGATCTATACGCTGTTTGTCGTCTATCCCATCTTCTCCGCATTTACGTATAGCTTGTACGAGTGGAATGGTATCAAAAGAGGCATCTTTATCGGATTGCAGAATTTTCTGACGTTGTTTCAGGTGGAACCCTTTAACACAATGTTCTGGAACGCCTTTGGACACAATGTGATTTACTTCATCGTGGAGATGATTGTGCAAAATGGCATCGCGTTTGCACTCGCTTTTTTTATCTACCGGAAAATCCGCGGCTCCGGATTTTTAAAGATCGCCTACTTCATGCCGAGACTGCTCTCTGTGATTGTGGTTGGGTTTTTGTGGAAATTGATTCTGAACCCGAATTACGGGGCGCTCAATACATTCCTGGCAAAGGTGGGGCTGGAATCGTGGGCAAAGCCCTGGCTGGGTGATCCAGATACAGCCTTGCTCGCCATTATTTTGGTGAATTGCTGGTTTGGGATCGGGTTTGCCATGCTTATTTTTTTGGCAGGCCTGCAGTCCATTCCGGAAGAGCTGATCGAAGCTGCCAGGCTGGATGGGGCCAAGGGTCTTCATATGCTGGTAAAAATCATTTTGCCGCTTTGCATGCCAGCGATTACGATCATGACGATCTTTACCTTCATCCAGGCGTTTGAAGCCTTTGAGCTGGTCTATGCGATGCAGGGGTCGATGGGCGAGCCATTCCGATCCACCGACACGCTGGCTGTTTACTTTTACCGTTTGGCCTTTAGCAGTACGGGAGGCTCAGGAGATGTGGCGATCGGTCTGGGTTCGGCTCTTGCAGTTGTGTTGTTTGCGATCGTCGCCTCGGTGTCCGCCATTTCTCTGTATCTGATGCGAAAAAGAGAAGTCCAGCACTGAGGAAAAAGGTACCGTGATGAAGGGGGGATCAAAACTGAAAACGAGCCCGAGTGCCCGAGCGATGCAGTATGTGTTTGCCTATGTGTTCATGCTGGTGGCGATCTATCCCATCGTGCTGATGATCGCCTCCTCCTTCAAAACAAACATGGAGATCTTTTCAAACCCGCTGTCTCTTCCCCAGTCGTTTAGCCTGGATACGTACAAAAAATTGTGGGAAGCCGTACCCTTTGGTGACTTTCTGCTGAACAGTGTGATCGTCAGTGTGACCTCAGTTGTGCTGATTGCTGTATTTTCGGCGATGGCCGCATTTTACGTGTCCCGTTTTTCCTATCGGTGGACAGGATTGCTTTACTTTTATTTTCTGGTAGGACTGATGATTCCAATCAAGCTGGGGATTGTCCCTTTGTTTTTGCTGATGAAAAACCTTGAATTGCTCAATACACTCTGGTCCCTCATCCTGATCTATACAGCAAGCGGCATCCCGATCTCCGTGTTTATTTTGACGGGATTTTTCCGGACGCTGCCTGTCGAACTGGAGGAAGCGGCGCGAATCGATGGCTGCAACCATTTCCAGGTCTTTTGGCGAGTCCTGCTGCCTTTGATACGTCCGGCTCTGGGGACCGTGGTCATTATTAATTTTATCAGTGCCTGGAACGACTTTTTCTTTCCGCTGATCTTTATTCAGGAGGAAGCGCTCAAGACCATACCGGTTGGCATGATGGTGCTGTTCGGGGAGTATGAGACAGACTGGAGTCTGCTTTTTGCCGGGCTTACGCTGTCTGCACTGCCCATGATCGGTGTGTTCCTGATGGCGTCCAGGCAATTTATGGAAGGGCTGACGGCAGGTGCAGTTAAGTAAACAAGAGCAAGGATGGATTATCGGAATCGACGGAGGCGGGACGAAGACGAAAGCGGCGATTTGCGACCGTTCAGGCAGGGTGGCTGCAATCGTCACAGGAGATGCCTCCAATCCACTGTCCAGACCTTGGTCCGAGGTAGAAATCACGATTCGCCACTTGATCGAGGAATTGGTCAGGCGAGCAGCTATTCGAGCATCGTGTGTGGATGCGATCTATATGGGCTTGGCAGGTGCGGATCGTCCTGCCGTGTCCGCTCAGATCGAAGCTTCGTTTGGACCGGAATGGCAAGGTCGTCTTTTTATCGATAATGATGCCGTGCCAGCTCTCTATTCCGGCACGTGGGGCGAGCCAGGCGTGGTTTTGATCGCGGGTACGGGCTCGATCGCCTATGCCGTCCATCGCAGCAACCGTCGATACAGGGTCGGGGGCTGGGGGTATCTGTTAGGCGATGAAGGCAGCGGCTTTGATGTGGGCAGGCAGGGAGCGGTCGCTGTGCTGAGAGCTTTTGACGGACGTGGGGAAGCAACGACACTGACCCAACTGATGCTTGATCATTACGGATTAAAAGCACCAGATGAGCTGATCGCCTACATATACGGAAGCGACAATCCGCGAAAGCAGCTGGGAGATTGCAGCCGACTGGTGGAGGAAGCTGCCAATCAAGGAGATGAGGTGTCGTTGCGCATTATTCATCAGGCTGCACGCTCGCTGGTGGAGCTCGTCGGTGCTTGCCACGCGAAGCTGGGAGAGGAGCTTCCGGTTGTCCTGGCAGGGGGATTGTTGACAGCTGAGACAAGAGTGAGGCGGGAATTGATGGAAATGGCGTCGTTTGCGATCTGTACACCAACTGTGCCACCTGTCATCGGAGCGCTGGTGGCGGGAATGCAAAGGCTGGGCCGTCAGCTGGATCCAGACGGAATCAGGCAGCTTCAAATGCTACAGGGCGATGGGGAAGGGAGCAATGTTGATGAAGGATAACCTGCACGAGCTTCAGACCGAAATGCGCAATACGGCGAGCGAACAACTGGACCAGATGACAGCGCTGGAAGTGGTCACCTTGATGAATGAGGAGGATCAGAAGGTTTCACTTGCTGTGAAGCACGCCCTGACAGAAGTCGCAGCTGCTGTGGAGGTGATCGTTCAGGCAATGGAGCAGGGCGGACGGCTGCTCTATTTCGGCGCAGGGACCAGTGGTCGGCTCGGTGTATTGGATGCTTCAGAATGCCCGCCTACCTTTGGTACGGACCCTTCGCTGGTGCGTGGGATCATTGCGGGAGGCTCTGCCGCCCTGGTCGAGGCGATTGAGGGAGCAGAAGATTCGCTGGAGCTAGGACGCGAGGATGTGGAGCGTGCCGGAGTTACAGCCAAGGATGTCGTAGTAGGGATTGCCGCTAGCGGTCGGACACCGTATGTGCGTGGAGTCCTGGAAGGAGCAAAGGAGAAGCAGGCGAAAACAATCTCTCTTTCCTGCAATCCCGACCCGGATATTAGTCATGGTGTCGATGTTTCGATCAACGTCATGGTGGGTCCTGAGGTTGTCACGGGGTCGACGCGGCTCAAGGCGGGAACAGCGACGAAGATGATTCTGAACATGCTGACCACCGCGAGCATGGTCCAGCTCGGGAAGGTTTACGGCAATCTGATGGTAAATCTGCAGGCTACCAACCGAAAGCTGCGGGAGCGTGCCAAGCATATTGTTATGCAGGTGACCAATCTGGGCTACGAAGAAGCAGAGCAGCTGATCACAGCAGCCTCTGGAGATCTCCGCGTTGCGATTGTGATGCAAAAGGCCGCTTTGACGAAGGAGCAGGCAGAAGAGCGATTGCGTATAGCGGGAGGAAAAGTGCATCAGGCGATCGCAGCATCCAGCTGAACGAAAAAGAGACCTTTTCTCTTATGAAGGTCTCTTTCTTCCTTTCTGCACATTTCAAGCAAGGAAAGGGATGGAAACAGATAGAATTATAAGGTAATATTAAATGTGAACAATATGTGTTGACGTCTTAGGCTATTTCTGCAATCAGGGGTAGCCGTTTTCTCGTCTCAGACGAGGGGACGAACGATGTGTACATGCATCGTCTTTGTCTGCCATACTCTTACCCTACATTCAATAGGGTTTTGTGAAATGAAATGGAGAAGCGTTATTGGGGGGCACGTAGCGGATGGAGGGATGGGCACAGAAGAATACGGTATTAACGGCTGGTTTTGCTCAGATTCCAAAAGGGACAACCTTGTATGAAGTCTCTACCATAGTAGGTTGTGTATTAATCATTGATGCAGATCATGATTTGATATGTGATGCCAGTTTTACATTCGTAATGGAGAAGACGAGCGAGTTTCTGGTAGCTTTGCTGGTGGGAAAATCGATTGCGAACGGAATGAAAGAGATCACGCCGGTCGTACAAGAGCGCTTTTTGGGTCCAGGTCAGGGGGCCGTTCTTCAGGCGATCCGCGCTGCAGTCGATCGTTACCACGAAAAAAAAAACTTGAGCTAGCCAATTGCCGGAGGGTTGTACATGCATGAAGGTTTTTCAGACAATGAGGTGTATGCACGACAATTGTTGGAAAGATATACTCACTGGTTGAGCCGGATCGAGCTGGTGGACCGGACAGAGCTGGAAGCAACCTCGCGCGAGATCAAGACAGAGCTGTCGGGGATCGACAGCGACCTGCACGGACGGCTGTTGCAAGAAATTGGAGCACTGCAGGAAAAAGTTTCTGAGATGTTATGGATGTCAGAACATATGAAAATTTTGCACGATTTAAGCCACACCTTTGCGAAAACCTTCGACGAGAGGCAGATCACGTGGAAGGCGTTTGAGCTGGTTTCGCGCGTCATGCGTGCAGATGCGTTTTTTATCGCTTTCTATGAGGAAGGGGATACCGAAATCCAGATTCCGATCAGTGTGGATAGCGGCATCAACTACGGCCCGTTGATGATTCCCTACGGTCAGGGGATGATCTCCAAAGTGATTGAAAACGGAGAAACGATTCATATTCGCACCATGCGCGATGAGCCGAGTGAACCGGAGATGATTCGCTGGGGAAGTCCGGAAATCGATACGAATACTTGTATTTTTGTTCCTCTGATGGTCGGCAAGCAGGTGATGGGGGTTATTTCCGCTCAATCCTATCGGGAGTTTGCCTACAAGAAGGAGCATGAAGAGCTGTTAAAAATTATTGGATTCCAGGTCGCGAGCGCGATCGAGAATGCGCGGTTGTATGAAAGAATGTATCAAATGTCTTTTCAGGACGAGATGACTGGACTGTCCAATTATCGGGCTTTTCACCGCGATCTGGACAAGCTATTGGCCAAAAACAATCCAGTCGCTTTGATCATGCTGGACTCCGATAGCCTGAAATCAGTCAATGATCACTATGGGCATCATCTGGGAGATGAACTGATCAAGCGTATTGCGGAGGCGATGCAGGCGGTGGCCACAGATGAGGACACCACTTATCGATATGCCGGAGATGAGTTCATGCTCCTGGCACCTGAAGCGACGCTGGAGGAGGCGACCGAAAAGGCAAGTGCAATTCGGGAATATTTGCGCATGCATCCTCTGGTGCAGGACAATTGTTGCATACCTGTCACGGTCAGTGTGGGCATCGCGTGTTATCCTTATGATGCGGCCACTGGAGACAGCCTGAAGCGGGCAGCAGACGCAGCGTTGTACAGCTCCAAGCGAAAAGGAAAAAATTGCACAACCGTCTACGCAGTTGGATAATCAAGCGAGGGGCTGTCCCAATCGATCACGAGGGATGCCTCTTTTCTTTCGCTCTGCTGTACCTGTGAATACAGATCAGTGCCAACGCTTTAAGCTACAGGGGGTGAAAAGGATGAATCAGGTCACATGATTGGAACTTGTCAGATTGCAATGGAATGGGATTGCCGTACCCATTCGCAGCGAAAAGCCAAATTTTCGATGCCTGAAGCCATTTCGTTGCTTTATTGCATGGACATTCAACTGGTCGAAGATTGAAGGCTACATAGGGGAGCGACTGAATTTGCATATACATGAGCATGCGTGGTCCGACGAAGGCGGTGCTGAGACATCGACGTGAACATGTGGTTTCCTTTAACGGTGGTTGTACTTGGACTCGGTGCCGTGATCTCCATCGTCTGGACGAGCTGGAGAAACGGAATTTCGCCAATGCCCGCTTCCGCTCTCGTTCGTCAGGCAGTAGCGAATGAAGTGAATCGTCTTCAGGGGACAGGAACCCTCGTAGAAGCAGGATCGGGCTGGGGGACGCTGGGAATACATCTGGCAAGGCACTGCCAGGGGTGGCGAGTGGTCGGCGTCGAGAACTCGCCGGTTCCATTACGAGCTTCACAGCTATTAGTGCGTCTTCACTTCGGAGTGGATGCGAAGGCCTGGGCTGCTTTTCGAAGAGGAAACATCTATTCCTGGTCCTATACGGATGCGTCTGTCGTCGTATGCTATCTATACCCAGGTGCGATGCAACGGCTGAGTCCCATTCTCTCCCGTCAATTGATGCCAGGAGCCCTGGTGATCAGCGTATGCTTCGCGTTGCCTGGTTGGACGCCAGAGAGAGTCGTGACGTGCAGGGATCTTTATCGGACAAAAGTTTACGTATACCACGTAAAATAGCTAGCCAGTTCCCATGATGGTGAGGGAAGCTGGCTAGCTATTTTGTGTATACCTTGTCTCAAGCAAAAAAATACTTACATCCGATCATATAAATAATGTAAATGATGACGGCACCGATTACAGCATCTGAAGGCTTAAACCATTTGGTCAATAGATAAATGCTGCTAATAAAAATCACGGCCCCAAAAGCCCCAAAAATAGCATTTTTTTGTGTGATTCGAAAATCGACAAAGCTCATGTTTTTCATTTGTAAGCTAACATTGATCAAGGTCATGATAGGGAGTAATGTAATAATGCCTGACAAAAATAAGTATTTGGATTTACTTAGAAGCGATGCGCAGACCAAAATGGTTCCGCCTATAAAAAACTGTAAAATATAACCCACGATGTTTCCCACCTGACTGATGACGATCTCTAGATGTAAAATCCTATCTTTTTTATAGTATAATTGAACTTTTGTGTAAAGAGTCTTTATTTGATAGTTCGATAAACAAAGCCAGCCAAACACATTTTTCGTGTAATGACTGGCTTTTTGTTACGGTGAGAGCGGTTTAGCGATACTGCCGGGAAACCAGCCATTCCGTCAGTGGCAGGATAATAATCGACAAGGAGAAGACGAGTAAAAGGGTCGTGTTTTCCCGACCAAACAGCCACTTGTCGACAGCTAGAGCCAGCAGCAACAGAACGACCAGGACAAAGTAGCTGATCTTTGCACTTTTCATGGTGATATGGCGCCCCAGCTCCTCATCCTGTCTGGGTCCGTTCGGATCGTCAGGTGTACCCCATGTAATGGCAGACAGAAATGCACTCAAAACGATTGCGCACGAAATGATTTCATTAAAGCCAACCGTTTGGCCGGTCAGCCACATGTAAAAGGTGTAACCGATGATAATGGCGCTTGTCACCCCAAAGATCGTGCCGCCCCATTTTCTTGTTGAATATCGCATTTACCGCTCCTCCTCGTAATGAAACAACTCGTCGACTGTGATGGCTAGCTGCAGTGCCAGCTGAAAAGCCAGCTTGAGGCTGGGATCGTATTTGTTGTTTTCGATCGCGTTGATCGTCTGACGGGAAACGCCGCATGCCTTGGCTAATTCATCCTGTGAAATGCCCTGCTGTTTGCGCAGCTCCCTGATCTTGTTTTCCATAGGATCAAAGGCTCCTGTATGTAAAAGATATTTTACATTTTCAGTGTAAAAGAGGACATTCCGAATGTCAAATATGTTTTGAGAAATGTTCCTACTTGAAAAATTATAATTTGGAGGAGAGAAAGGGGAGCCATCATGTACGATGTCATCATCATCGTGTGCAGCACACCCTATATATAGAAGAAATTCGTGGATGGCGCATGAGATGCGTCATTTTTTTATATCAGAAGCGGGGGTGGATATGGTAGCAACCTACCATTTTTCAGCGGGATTAGGAAAAAATAGGTTGGAACAGTGGTACCTGTACGCAAGGGAGAGTGGGTCAATAGACAGGGAGGGTTGCAGGACTTCTTGCCAAAAAAACTAGGACAATATAAGTAATTACTATTGAATATTAAATTTCGATTACAAATGTTAATTAAATAGATTAGTGAATTCAGTCTATGGGACAGTTGGAGCATAGTGTATACAATTTACCCAGAACCTCGACCCGAAGCACGACGAAGCAATTGCCACTCCATCGTACGCTGATGATCCGGGTATCGAAGCGGAGGTAAGCAACATGGAACAGAAAAGGAGACGTCCATATCGCTGGGTGTTCATGGTGGTGATCATGGCCATCGCAAGCACCTCGTTGTGGTTGTATTTGGATGTTAATCAAGTAGAAAGCATGGAGATCAAGAGCGGAATTCAGTTGAAATTTCGCACGAATGAGGATCAGCTGGAAATCTATCAGGGGCAAACCTGGCAGCCCTTTTTCGCGAAAGGAATCAATCTGGGAGCCTCTTTACCCGGCCATTTTCCGGGGGAGCTGCCCATTACAAAAGAGGATTACCTCCGTTGGTTCGCGATGATCGATGAGATGGGGGCTAATGTAATCCGCGTCTATACGATTCACCCCCCTGCGTTCTATGAGGCGCTCGTATCGTTTAACCAGCGCAAAGAAGGAGAGCCTCTCTATCTGATGCAGGGTATTTGGAGTCCAGAGGAACTGTTGATCGAAAAGCAGGATGCGTTCTTGCCAGAGATTCGCGATCAGTTCCAACAGGAGATACGGGATGCAGTCGGGGCTGTATATGGCGCTGTTACCCTTCCTGAAAAGAAGGGCAAGGCTGGCGGCAAGTATCGGGCCAACGCTGGACCTTACGTCATCGGGTGGCACACAGGGACAGAATGGGACCCTGTGATGGTCCAGAAAACCAATCAGATTCATAAAGAAATGGAGCCGTACCAGGGAACGTATTTCCGTGCTTCAGACCAGGCTACCGCCTTCGAGTCCTGGATCGCGGAAAAAGTGGATATCGTGGCGCAAGAGGAGAGCAAATACGGCTGGCAGCATCCGATGACGTTTACCAACTGGGTGACGACAGACCCGCTCAGCCATCCCGGGGAGCCCATCTACCATGAAGACATGGTGAGCGTCGATCCGACACACATTGAACCGATTCATTGGGATGCGGGTTACTTTGCCTCGTACCATGTGTATCCGTACTATCCGGATTTGTTTCGTTACGATACAGGTCTGAAGACGGTGAAGAACGACACAGGGGAGATCGATACGTACAAAGCGTATTTGCGCAAGCTCAAGGCGTATCATCAAGGCATGCCTGTCATGGTTACAGAGTTCGGAGTGCCAGCTTCATGGGGCAATGCCCATTTCGGTGAACTGGGACGTGATCAGGGGGGGCATACCGAACAGCGCCAGGGAGAGATTGACGCACAGCTGATGCGGGAAATTCACTCCGAAGGCTACGCTGGAGGAATTTTGTTCGTTTGGCAGGATGAGTGGTTCAAAAAAACGTGGAATACGATGAAATTCGAGCTGCCCGAAGATCGCCGTTCCCTCTGGTTGAATGTATTGACCAATGAAAAGCTGTTCGGTGTTCTTGGCATGCACGCAAGTAAAGAAGACGTGCTGACCATCGATGGTGACAAATCGGATTGGGAGAAGCTCGCAGTAGAAGAAAAGCAGAAGCTCGACGTGAAGGTGCATGGTTTTGAAGAAATATGGATGACGCATGACGAGGGCTATGTGTACGTGCTTGCACAGCTGGAGAAAGCCTTTGATCCCCTGAGCCAATCGCTTTACGTGGGTGTCGATACGTTGCCGGGTGGCAATAAAAAAGCGGCAGAGCTAGGCAGCATGACGCTGGATGAAGGCTTGGAAACCTTGATTCTACTGGGTCAAGAAGGAAGCGACATTCGCATCGCCTCCAACTACGATTTTCACACCCGTCTGTACGGCAAAAGGTACGGAATGCTTCCCCTGAAGGAAGAAGAGCTGCGGGACAACTCGGGAGTCTTTGTTCCCTGGAAGCTGGCTGTCGGTCTGGAAATGGAACCGCCGGACAGCAAGACCTATCATCCAAAGGAAGAAGTGATTGTTGGAAACCTGCGCCGAGGAACAACAGCATGGGATCATCCCGACTACAACTCCTTGGCAGCCTGGGAGACAAAAGACAAGATCGTCGAATTGCGGATTCCCTGGATGCTGCTTGGTTTTACTGACCCCAGCTCCCTTCAGGTGATGAGCTATCAGGACGAGGGGAGAGATTTCGTCACAGAGACGACCCGAGGCATTCGAATTCTCCCCTGGATCAGCGATAAAGCAGGGGATGAACCCGGGACAGTCGAGCAGGCAGGCAATCCCTATCCGTTGACTCGTTTACCGATCTATAGCTGGGAGCCTTGGGAAGAAGTTCGTTATCACGAACGGAAAAAACAAAGCTATCCGCTGACACTAGCGTTGCATAAAAAATGTGTATGTGATTTGTCGAAGTATTCTGAATGACATCTTCAGCTTCACAACCAA
>NZ_JAFLPN010000048.1:0-23502 GCF_029870785.1 Brevibacillus sp. AY1 | reverse complement strand
ATGGATACGAGTACAAACTTTCGGATATCCTCTAACGCAAAAAGGCCCAGAGCTTCGCTCTGGGTTTTCTTATGGGAAGGTCGCATCGTTCAGGTGGTGCATAGCCTCACTACTCCACGCATATACATATAGATAACTTTTCCGTGGTTTCGAACAACATGAGGAGATGATTCTATATGTTTGCGACGATTGTGGCATTTTTTCCAGCGGAGCTTCCAGAGATATTGCTTCGTCTAATACTGGCTTTTTTAGCTGGTGCCGTGATGGGGTGGGAAAGGGAGCGTTTTATCAAGGATGTCAATCGTCAAAGAGGAGCGGGATTTCGCACGTATAGCCTGGTTTGCTTTGGTTCCTGTCTGTTTGGACTAGCTTCTATCTACGGTTTTTCTTCCAATGGAGTAAATCATGATCCGGGACGTGTAGCTGCACAGGTCGTGACAGGTATGGGCTTTCTGGGTGCAGGTGCGATTATTAAGTCCAATGGATCGGTAAAGGGCCTCACCACAGCAGCAGGAATGTGGGTGGCTTCTGCGATCGGATTGATGTTCAGCGCCGGTATGTATGTATCGGCGACTGTAGCTTCATTGTTTGCTTATTTGATCCTGGATCTGCACAAGCTGTTTCCTAAACTTTTTCATGCGTCCAAGCATCCGCAAGAAGAGGACAGTTTGGAGGAAGAAGGTGACAACTAAGCATTTTTGTAAAGAGTATCTTCAGGTAAATGTCATGGATGTTTCACGTGAAACAATTTTGTCAGCAGGAATTGGACGAATATTGCAGAATTACAAATAGAAAAGAAATCGCAATGAACTTCGGGATCAACAAAACATCCGAATCTTTATTTTTTCTCAGGGCTTTTACCGTAATTCCAGCTGAAGCGTCAGGACAAACGTTTCATTCGCTTGGAATGGGAGAAAAAACTGCTTTTGAGAAGTGTAATAAAACTGACTTTCTTGCAGGAATAAAAGGGGAATGTCTACAGCTTACACCTGCGAAGGATTGTAGACACTACTGGGTGACGATGTCCCAAAGTCTAGGCTGATGTGAAGGACAACCCTGATCACGAAGGAAAAGCGGACGGAACGGTTAGAAGTGGGGGATTTTGGTATGGCAGTAAGAGATTCATTTTCTCGTATATTTGGCTTGGGCGAGAAAACAGACAACGAAGAAATTAGTCAGATACCCGTAGAGGATATTGTTCCCAATCCATACCAGCCGCGGACGGTATTTGATGACGAAAAAATTGATGAGCTGTGTCAGACGATTCGTACACATGGATTAATTCAACCGATCGTGGTTCGGGTCAGAGATGGTCGATATGAATTGATTGCCGGAGAGCGGCGTTTGCGAGCGACCAAAAAATTAGGGATGGAGCGAATTCCTGCGATCGTAAAGGAATTTAACGATGCCCAGACAGCATCGATTGCGCTCATCGAAAACCTGCAAAGAGAGGGCTTGACTGCCATTGAAGAGGCGGTAGCTTATCAAAAGTTGATTGATCTGCACAATTTGACACAGGAGAGTCTTGCTCAACGTTTGGGAAAAGGTCAATCGACTGTAGCAAACAAGCTGCGACTATTGAATTTGCCTCAACCGATTCAGGATTCGTTGATGGCTCGTCAGCTAACAGAGCGTCATGCACGTGCTTTGATTCCATTGAAGGATGAAACCTTGCAGCTAAAGGTGATGCAAGAGATTCTCGAACGGGAATGGAATGTAAAGCAGACAGAGGTAAGAGTCAAGCAGCTGCTGGAAGCGGATGATAAACCCAAAAAGGAGAAGGAATCCAGACCGAAATGGAAAGCTTTCTCCCGAGATGCACGCATTGCAATAAATACGGTTCGACAGTCGATCGATATGGTCATGCAGACGGGGCTTCCAGTACACACAGATGAGGAGGATCATGAAGAGTTTTATCAATTCACGATCCGAATACCGAAGAGTAAGGAAGCTGGCAAATAGAAGATTCGAAAAGCAATTCTTTTGTGGATAGACGGTGGCGAAAAAGCCGCCTTTCTTTTTGGCAGTATCGGAAAAAATCCCTAATCATTCAGGGAACTTCATTCTATCTATCGTTCGCAAGGCTTATTCTTTGCACATCCAGCAAAAAACTGAGTACGGCAGGGCAGTAAATCTGGTAACATGAAAAGTACACGGTGAAAAAGGAAATAGGAGTAGAGCTATTCGGTTTACATGCGAGTGGAAAGAGAGGCTCGGCTTCCTTTCCTACACGAAAAAAATGAGGTGGAGAAGTTGGGTAAAATCATTGCGGTAGCGAATCAGAAAGGCGGCGTCGGGAAGACAACTACGTCCGTTAATCTCAGCGCTTGTCTGGCCGCATTGGGGAAAAAAGTACTCATGGTAGATATTGACCCACAAGGAAACGCCACTAGTGGTATTGGTGTGAATAAAGCCGATGTGCGGTACTGTATCTACGATGTCCTGATCAACGACATCAGCCCCGTTGATGCCACTTTGCCTACTGAAATTGAGGGTTTAATGATCATTCCGGCCACAATTCAATTGGCAGGTGCAGAGATTGAGCTTGTTCCAACCATTTCACGCGAAGTGCGTTTGAAAAAAGCGCTGGAGGTTGTGAAAGACAAATACGACTACGTGATCATTGATTGTCCGCCTTCACTGGGGATTTTAACGGTTAATTCACTAACAGCTGCTGATTCCGTGCTGATTCCGATCCAATGCGAGTATTATGCGCTGGAGGGTCTTAGCCAATTGCTCAATACGATTCGACTCGTTCAAAAGCATCTCAATTCTCAATTGGCTATCGAGGGCGTTGTTCTGACCATGCTGGATGCACGTACCAACCTTGGGATTCAGGTCATTGAAGAAGTGAAGAAGTATTTCCAGGAAAAAGTATACAAAACCATTATCCCGCGGAATGTTCGTTTGAGTGAGGCGCCATCACATGGACAAGCCATTATTACGTATGATCCACGTTCTAGAGGTGCGGAGGTCTATTCAGACTTGGCGAAGGAAGTGGTAGGGGTATGACAAGAGGTTTGGGAAAAGGGCTGAATGCGCTTATAACCTCCAACCTCATCGAGGAAGGAGAGCAAGTAAAAGAGGTTCCAATCAGTGAAATTCGTCCGAACCCGTACCAGCCCCGTAAGGAATTTGAGCCGGCTGCCATTGAAGAGTTAGCACAGTCGATTACGGAGCATGGCATCGTACAGCCTTTGATTGTTCGGAAAAGTATCAAGGGCTATGATCTGGTTGCGGGTGAACGACGATTGCGTGCGGCAAAATCCATTGGGTTAAAAAATGTGCCGGTTATCGTAAAATCGTATTCCGATCAACAGCTGATGGAGATCGCGTTGATCGAAAATTTGCAAAGAGAAAATTTGAATCCATTGGAAGAAGCTGAAGCGTATGGGAAGCTGATTTCTCATCATGAGTACACGCAGGAGCAACTGGCCAAAAAGGTGGGGAAAAGCAGACCTCATGTAGCCAATATGCTTCGTCTTTTGCAGCTTCCAGAAAAAATCCGACATCTGCTTTCTACATCCGCTATCACGATGGGACATGCCCGAGCGCTGCTGACGGTAGAGAAAGAACAGGTGCAGCTGCAATTGGCGAAAGACGTGATCGACAAGGGTCTAAACGTACGCCAATTGGAAGAAATGGTGAAGCAGCTTACTGTTTCACGTGAAACAAAAAAGAAAAAGCCGTCGAAAAACGAGCCTGTATTGATCGAAATGGAAGAGAAGCTGCGCAGCCGGTTTGGGACTTCCGTAAAGATCAAAAAAGGGACAAAGCGGGGGAAGATCGAAATCGATTTTTACTCGCCCGAAGATTTGCAACGGATTTTAGATATCCTGGTTATAGAAAAAGGAGTCTAGGAGGTAGCTATGGCGATCATTTATTTGGATAACGCAGCCTCGACTTGGCCGAAGCCGCCTGGTGTCAAAGAAAAGATGGCAGAAGTCATCGAAGACTTTGCAGCCAATCCTGGCCGGGGAGGACATGCCCTGGCGATGAAAGCGAGCAAAACGGTATTTCGTACACGGGTGCAGTTATCGCGGTTGTTTGGGATTCAAAACCCGAATAACCTCTTTTTTTATCTCAATGCAACTCAGGCGCTGAATCAAGCCATAAAAGGCTTTTTGAAAGAGGGAGATCACGTCATCTCCTCATCCGTCGAGCACAATTCTGTTCGCCGTCCACTTGAGTACATGAGTAAAACCAAACAGGTAGAAGTGACTTATGTGGAACCTAGAGGCGATCAGCTGTTTCATCTGGAGGATTTCGTGCAGGCCATCCGTCCCAATACGCGTCTGGTGGCGATCAGCCATGCCTCCAATCTGACCGGCGTGATTTTACCTGTTGCGGAGCTGGGTGCAATGGCCAAGCAGCACGGAATTACGTTTTTAGTAGATGCTTCCCAAACGGCTGGTGTTTTGCCGATTCATGTAGAAGAAATGAAAATCGATATGCTTGCTTTTCCAGGTCATAAAGGACTGTATGGACCACAGGGCACTGGCGGACTGTATGTTCACGGCGATATTGATCTGGAGCCATTGATTCACGGGGGAACAGGCAGTCAGTCAGAGGCGATCGAACAACCGACGACACGTCCGGACCGCTACGAGAGTGGAACGGTAAATACAGTTGGATTGGCTGGATTGCTGGAAGGTGTCTCGTACGTCATGGAAAAAGGGGTAGAGGACATTGGCCAGCATGAATGGGAGCTTGTCAAAAAAACCATCGTGGGCTTGGGAAAAGTAGCAGGCGTTACGGTTTACGGGCCAGGAACGGAAACGAAGAGGGTCGGTGTCGTATCGTTTAACATTCAAGGTGTCGATGCTTCAGAGGTATCGTTTATCCTGGATCAGCAGTATGGCATCGCTACGCGTGCAGGCTATCATTGCACGCCGCTCGGACATCAGACAGCAGGTACGGAACAAACGGGTGCAGTGCGGGCCAGCTACGGCATTTTTAATACGGAAAAAGACGTAGAAATCCTCATTGAAGCCGTTAGCGAAATCGCAGCTGCATTTCGCTAGATAGAAGGATAATAGATAGAGAGAGGCACTATTAGGGGGAAATCTTGTGATCTTGTTGGGAACCCTGGTCAATGCTGTAGCAATCATAGCAGGCGCCTTGTTGGGACGTTTGTTGACTCGCATACCAGAATCTATTCGGCAAACCGTCATGCAAGGTATTGGACTAGCGGTGATCGTATTGGGCATCAAAATGGCTTTGGGGACGGATAATATTCTACTGTTGATCGTCAGTATCGTGGTAGGAGCCATCATGGGGGAATGGATCAGAATCGATCACGGTTTGAACCAAATGGGCAAATGGCTGGAGCGCAAAGTAGGTGGAAACAAGGAGGGGAGCATTGCTACCGGATTTGTTACCGCAACGCTTGTCTATTGCATTGGCGCTATGGGAGTATTGGGTGCATTGGATAGCGGATTGCGCAACAATCACGACATCCTGTACACCAAAGCATTGTTGGATGGATTTTCGGCTATATTGTTTACCTCTACATTGGGAATAGGCGTGCTGTTTTCAGCCATTCCGGTTTTTGTGTATCAGGGATTGATTGCTCTATTGTCCACACAAATAAACAATCTGGTCAGTCAGGAGATGCTGGATGCGATCTTGCTTGAAGTAACGGCTGTTGGTGGCCTGATGATCATCGCCATTGGTATTAACATTTTGGAGCTGAAAAAAATTCAGGTGGCCAATATGCTGCCTGCTCTCGTCATTGCCGCATTGGGTGTGCCGTTTGCTGCATGGCTATCTACCGTTCTCTGAACATGATTGAAACAGGGCTCTCTCGAATCATGGAGGGCTTTTTTCTTTGCTTTCTTTTCACACTATTCAGGTCATGCGATAATAAATGAAGAAACGCGAACACAGGACGTTCTTACAGCAAACAAGAGCGGAGAGGATGTCATGCTTGGGATTATTGTCAATCCGATGTCCGGAAGTGGCAAAGGAAGAGATACATGGAAGCAGTTAGAGCCGACGCTAAAGGGGCTAGGAGTCGATTATCAGGTGCGGAAGACATCTGGGATAGGGGAAGCTCAGAAACTGGCTGTTGAGTTGATTCAAAAAGAGGGAGTAACGAAAATCATCGCGGTAGGCGGAGACGGAACTGTGAATGAAGTCATGAATGGCATACAGCAATCAGGCAAGCCGTGTCTGTTTGGACTGGTGGCGGCAGGCTCAGGGAATGATTATGCAAAAGGCCATGGTCTGGCAGTAGAGCCTGTTCAGGCCTTAACTCGCATTTTAAAGGAAGAATCGAGGAAAACCATTGATTTGATCAAAATAAACGAGCGAATCGCGGTAAATGTGGTAGGAGCAGGCTTTGACGCGCTGGTGGCCAAAAAGACAAATGAAGCCTCATACAAGGGATGGTTGAATAAAACCAAGCTTGGCAAGGTGGCATATGTGTTATCTGTTCTGAGTGTGATTCGCTCCTTTCAGCCTTGCGATGTGAATCTGGTCGTCGATGGCCAAACCTATCACGTGCAGAAGGTATGGCTGATCGCTATCGCAAATATACCGAATTTTGGAGGGGGCATGCGAATCTGTCCGGATGCGGTGCCTAATGATGGAGTGGCAGAAATTTGCGTCGTCAGCAACGTCAGCCGTTGGGAGCTTCTGTTTGCTTTTCCGTTGATCTTTTCGGGTAAGCACGCCAAGCATCCGGGGGTTCGTTTTTTTCGCGGAAGGCATATCCACATTCAATCGCAAAACCCCTTGTTTGTTCAAGCAGATGGAGAAGTGGTTTCCCATACACCGATGACAGTAGAAATGCTGCCGAGCTGTCAGGCCGTATGCGGATAAATGCTTTTGAAGCAAGAAGAGACTTGTCTGCCCACATTCGTGAGGCGAACAAGTCTTTCCCTATGCCAGAGGACTAGTCCCGCAGCACAGATCCTAAACGGGGTTCTCCCGAAGAAAGCGAGGATGCTTTGTAAATGCCGGATGCGATGATTTCAGCCATTTTCATCACAACGGCAAGACGTGTGTTTTGCAGAACAAAGTATTCCATGAAGCCGCCGACATTGACAATGCCTGTAATGTGAAAGGTCCCGACAGAAGGCAGATCTTTTTTTACCCCGGCCCCTGGTTTAAGCGGGCCGTTGGCTACATTGATGTTGCCGACATTGCTGAACTGACCCAGACAGGCATCGATGGCAATGATGGTGGATTGGGGATGAGTGCTCTGAATAAAGTCCATTTTTTCATTTAAGTTCATTGCATGGACGGGATCTTCCAGTGTTCCGTATACCTGAAGATGGCGAGATGCATGCGTTTGCAATTTACTGCCTACCAAAGGTCCCAATGCATCGCCGGTCGAGCGATCCGTACCGATACATACGATCACCATATCGCTGTCATAGGGTTTTAATCGAAAGCGCTGCGCAAGGTGTTGAGCCAGCTGATCATCAGCGTTTTCACTGCGGTATTCCACCTTGAAGGGTGGCAAAAAACAGTTGTTACTCTGGTTGAACGTATTCATGAATGGCTACCTCCACTCTTGCGGTCTTGGCCCAAAAAAATGGTTAAAGTATTCACAGTATAGTACCGAGATCTCGTTTTTATACCAGCTAATGGGAAGGTTGCGGAGGTTTAGAAAAATCAGCGAAACTGGCATGTGAAAAGATGAACAGGTACAATAGGAGTATGATTCTGGTCGGTGGACCGGTTGTGAAGGAGGTAGCAGGGTGGGAGGAGAGACTGTCCTGATTGCATTTGACTCCACGCAGCAGGCATTGCGGGCAGAAATGCTGCTGGAGTACGCAGACATAGAGATTGATACGAGACCTACGCCCAAGGAGATCACAGCTGGGTGTGCCCTTTCGATCGAGTTTTCACTTTCTGATTACAAACAAGGAAGAGACGTAATGGAAGAACAGCAGGTGACGATACGCGGCTATTTCCGTTCATTTTCTGGTCGATATCAGGAAATAGACGAAAATGGAGAATTGAAGGGGTGTGTGTGATGGAGGGAAAAAACTTCTTCGGAAGCTTATATGATAAAGTCTTCGAGTATGTAACCAATACCGATATGTGGATCGAGATCGGGCTGGTTGTCTTAAAAATCATCGCGATAATTATTTTGTCGCGTATTCTCGTCTCGATTGTTCAGGCGGCGGTGAATCAGGTCTTTCGCCATCGTCAGGGAAACAAGCTGCAAATGGAGCAGCGACGTGTGGACACGATGCGTGTTCTGGTCAATAACGTCGCGCAATACACGATCTATTTTCTCGCTTTGCTAATGGTATTACAGCAGATGGGAATTGATTTGCGACCTGTTCTGGTCAGTGCAGGGGTGCTTGGGCTGGCGGTTGGATTTGGAGCGCAAAGCTTGGTGCGCGATGTCATTACCGGCTTTTTCATTATTTTTGAGGATCAGTTCGCGGTAGGAGACTTCGTGACGATCAACAATATGACGGGAACGGTTCAGGAGATCGGCTTGCGGATCACTCGGATTCGAAGTTGGACGGGAGAGGTCTTTATTTTCCCGAATGGAACGATCAATCAGGTGACCAATTTTTCATTGGCCAATACGCTGGCAGTCGTCGATGTATCCGTAGCCTACGAGGAGGATCTCAAGCAAGTCGAGAGCATCTTGAAGGACATCATGACACAGGTAAAAACAGAATTGCCTGATGTCGTCGCAGATCCGCAAATTCTGGGTGTGCAGGCTCTGGGTCCTTCCGAAGTAGTCATGCGCATTACAGCGGAATGCAAGCCGAATACGCACCACGGCGTCAGCCGCAATATGCGAGCGATGATCAGGACGGAATTTACGAAGAGAGGCATACAGATTCCATATCAAAAAATTGTTGCGATGCCAAGTAAAGGACAGGAGCATGCCGGAAAGGAGTACTCATAATGGAGCGAAAGCAGTTTGGATTGGGTGATGTCGTACAGATGAAAAAAGCGCATCCCTGTGGAACAAATGCTTGGAAAGTGATTCGGATGGGAATGGATATCCGGATCAAATGCACGGGATGTGAACACAGTGTCATGATTCCGCGGTTGGAATTCGAACGCAAACTAAAAAAAATTCTGATACAGGCACCAGAAACGGAAGATACACAATCCTAAAAAACATTTTTGAACGACCCTTCTGTCTTTTTTTACAATTCCTCTAACGATGGAGATCAGCCAGTAGAAAAACGGAGGATCCCACGTGTAAATGGGGAGGGATAAGATGGGTGCAAAGGCAAGAAAGTGGATGCAGTTAGTTTGTTTGACGGTATTGTTGTTGGCAATCGGCTTTGGTTCCAATCAGTCAGCTCTGGCGAAGAGTGATGGAGGATGGATAGTGAGCATATCCCCATCTCAAGGAGCCAAAGAGGTCGCAACAGACACGCTGATCGTCATGAAATTTAGTGAGACGGTCACTTTGAAAAATAAAAAACCGCTCACAGACAAATCCGTCTCGACATTCGTTCAATTGAAAAATGAAAAGAACAAGAATGTCAAATTCACGGCAAAATGGAACAAAAACAATCGGACGATCACGATAGACCCAGTGGGTAATCTGGAAGAAGGACAGCAGTACACCGTTACTTTGGTGGAGAAAAAATTGATGAACGGGCGGTCACAACAAAATCCAAAAGTAAGCCAATCGTTTACGACGAAAAAGGCGGTCGATCGGATAGCTCCGCAAGCGATCATTTTGCCTGGAAACGGCGCCAAAAAGGTAAAACTGCAGGAAAAGCTCACCTTTCAATTTGTTGAAGATGTCGTTTTGACCAATGGGGAGGCATTGACCAGCAAGAATGCAAACACACTTGTACAAATCCGGGATAGCAAGGGCAACGAAGTGGTCTATACGAGCACATGGAACAAGACCAAACGCATGCTGACGGTAAAGCCAAAAGGGGGCAAATGGCAGCCCCACACGACGTACCAAGTTCATGTGATAGCTGGCAAGGTCGAGGATTTGGCAGCAAATCGCAATCCGGGACAGTCGTCCAGTTTTTCCACAGGTGATCGTTAAGTGAATAGATGTAAAAAAGGATGCAAGCCTGTGGGCTGCATCCTTTTTCAGTTGTACAATTCCGTTGATCGTACAGATGGTATGACGGATCATGGTCGGATTGGCTATAAAGTTAGCACAATGAAGTCTAACTGTGGATAGACACCGATGCTATGTTTCTATAGTGATAGTGAAGGTAAAGCAGATCCGCTTACCTTCAGATAAGCCGGATCACAGCGGGATGGTTAGTCGCAGTCACAACCAACGATCACGAGCAGGATAAAGAGAACCAAAATCAGCGCGAAGTCGTCGAAGCCGTTAAAGATACCCACTTGCTAACACCTCCTACCCTAGATTCAATACCTATGCTATGTCAGAACATGAAAAGAGGTATGGGCGGGTGTCACGGTTTTGATGAAAATAAGTTATACACAAGCTATCCACAGAAAATGTGGACAACTTTTATGCGAATAATCAAGCACATGAGACAAAAAGGAGGACAAACAGGTATGTTTAGTAAAGTTATCCACAACTTTATCCACAAAATAATGATAACTCTGGATAAAATAACTTTACTTAATGAATGTTAAGAATATTTTATTAACAAGCAGGGATTTTCTATTGGTAAAGATAATTATTATAACTATATTTTGGCAATGATAATATGAAAACCTCAATCGAGGTTAATTCAAGGAGGAGCGACCGTGTTTTAGAGGAAAGTTGTCATGCGTTCCAGAAAGTTTAAGCATGGATGATTTGGTACTATGAAGCAATTAAACTTTCTTACACGTTCAAGAAAGGGGAGACTGATTTTGAAGAAACATGTTTTTGCTTCTGTTACAGCTGTTGCGATTGCATTGTCTACCGTATCTGCTCCATTCATTCCTTACAGCTCACCTGCTGTAGCCTTTGCAGCTGAAAGCGCGCCTGAATACAAGAATCGCGCTGAAATCCCTGACCAATACAAATGGAAACTTGATCATATTTATCCGAGCGTGAAAGAGTGGGAAAAGGACGTAGCCAAGGTAGAAGAGCTGGCCAAAGCGTATACCAAGCATCAAGGCAAGCTGGGGAATTCGGCAGCGTCCATGCTGAAAGCTTTTGAGGACTATGTCGAAATGATGCGCATCAACGACAAGGCTTATGTGTATGCCAATATGGCCCTGGACGTGAACTCAGCCAATTCCGAGCTGCAAGAGCTGTCCGATCGCGCAGAGAAAATGTACACGCTGGTTTCCGAAAAAACAGCCTGGATTCAACCTGAAATCGTAGCGATCCCGGATGCAAAGATGAAAACTCTGCTGGCGGACAAGAGCCTGGAACCATACAAGCTCGTGATCGAAGACATGCTGCGCAACAAGCCTCACTCCCTGTCCAAAGAAATGGAGGAGCTGCTGGCCAAATCTTCTCCATTGGCCAATTCGCCAACCACGATATACGGGATGCTTTCTAAAGATGTGAAGTTCCCTAAAATCAAGGATGAGAAAGGGCAAGAGGTACAATTGACGCGTGCCAATTTTATCTCTTACATGGAAAGCAAGGACCAGCGTGTTCGCCAAGAGGCATTCAAGGCGTACTACAGCTCTTTGCTGAACTTCCAGGACTCATTTGCCCAGACATTGGGGGCAAAGGTAAAGGCAGACAATTTCTATGCAAGCGTACGCAATTACAAATCTGCACTGGAAGCTAGCCTGACGCCCAACAATATTCCAACTAAGGTGTACGACGAGCTGATTGATACGGTGAACGACAATTTGCCGCTTTTGCATCGCTATATCTCCTTGAAGAAAAAGATGTTGGGTGTGAACGAGCTTCACATGTACGATATTTACGTTCCCATCGTGGAGTCCGATGACCGGTACATTCCTTTTGAGGAAGGCAAGAAAATGGTCGTCAACGGCTTGCAAGCCATGGGAGACGATTACGTATCTGTATTGGCAGAAGGAATGGATGCTGGCTGGGTAGATGTCTATTCTACAGATGACAAGCGAACCGGGGCTTATCAGTGGGGAGCGTATGATACGCATCCATACGTATTGCTCAACTATCAAGGGACGCTGGACGATGTGTACACGATCGCCCATGAGATGGGGCATGCTATGCAGTCGTACTACACCAACAAAAATCAACCGTACATTTCCTCAAACTACCCAACGTTTACAGCAGAAGTGGCATCAACGATGAACGAAACCCTGTTGTTCAAGAGCATGTATGCCGAAGCGAAAACGAAGGAAGAGAAGATGTACTTGTTGAACCAGTACCTGGAGAATTTCCGTTCTACACTCTTCCGTCAAACGCAGTTTGCGGAGTTCGAGAAAGCCATTCATGATCGCGAGCAGGCAGGAGAATCCCTCAACGCCGAGGCCATCAAGAAAATTTACCTGGATATCAACAAAAAGTACTATGGCAAGGACATGGTTTCGGACGATGAGATCGCGATGGAATGGGCGCGCGTTTCTCACTTCTTTAACTACCAATACTACGTGTACCAATACTCGACCAGCTTTGCTGCAGCGCAAGCCCTCGCCAAGCAGGTGATGGATGAAGGACAGCCAGCGGTAGATCGGATTCGCACTAACTTCCTCGAAGCGGGCAATTCCGCACCGCCAATTGAAGTTCTAAAGGCAGCAGGTGTAGATATGTCTACCTCCAAGCCTATTGAACAAGCGATGGAGATTTTTGAGGAAACCTTAAATGAGCTGGAGAAGCTGGTAAACGAGAAGTAAGAAATGAATGTCTGAAGCAGAAAAAAAGGCTCCCTTTCCGCGACTGGAGAGGGAGCCTTTTTAGCCAAGGCCAGAAAGGCTTAGTAGGCGATTCCTACCCGTGTGTGCAGATGCTTTTGTGAAAACAACTGCTCATAGGCGAAGTCAGCGGTGTCGTATACGGAAATTTCCGTTGCGTTCTCCGGTAAATAATCGGCCTCTATACGATAGCTGCCTACGCGAGTTCCTTCAGGCAGGTAGGTGGGACAAACAATCGTCCAGTCCAAGCCGGAAGCTTCCAGCAGCGAGTAGGCCTGATGATGCTCCTGGGAAGCACGCGTCAGGGAGCGCCTCGATTCACTGGACTGGTAGCGCAGCAAGTCTGGGGAGACTCTGCTTTGCAAAATGCCGGCAGTCCCTACGGTCACAATGCGCGAGATGCCCGCCTTTTTCATGGTCCCGATAACCAGTGGGAGACCTTGGGACAAGACGTCCGCACCATCCGTGCTCAAGGCACTGATGACCGCCTCTGCGCCTTTCATGGCAGCTTCGACATCAGAAGCGTTCAATACGTTGCCCTCGATGATTCCAAGCAGACCTGGTTCGAGATCTGAGAGCTTGTCTTTTGAACGGACAAGAACGGTCACCTGATGACCATCCTTTATTGCGTTGTTCAGCACCTGGCGGCCTACGCGACCTGTGGCGCCAAGAATCAGCAATTTCATCAATTCCATCCTTTCGTACTTCCGCTTTTTCTTTCGCATTGCCTCCCAGTCTAGCATTTCTTTTTTTGTCTCACCAGTTTGTCATATGGTTTAAAGGAGGAAGGAGGACGAAAGTTGCCACAAGGAGACAATTGTATTCTCAAATGCAAATCTATATACTTAAAAGGATGTCAGGAAGAGTATAAGGAGTGTATATAGATGGGTGCATCTTGTGGGATTGTTGGTCTGCCTAACGTAGGTAAATCGACACTGTTTAACGCTATTACGCAAGCAGGTGCAGAATCGGCCAACTATCCGTTCTGTACGATCGACCCCAATGTAGGGATCGTGGAAGTACCAGATCCAAGATTGGCCAAATTGACTGAAATTGTTGTACCTAACAAAGTAGTTCCGACTGCTTTTGAATTTGTAGATATCGCGGGTCTGGTAAAAGGGGCGAGCCGAGGCGAAGGTTTGGGCAACCAGTTCCTGGGTCATATTCGAGAGGTAGATGCGATCGCACACGTCGTTCGCTGCTTTGAAGATGAAAATATTACACACGTATCCGGACGCGTCGATCCACTGAGCGATATGGAGACGATCAACCTGGAATTGATTTTTGCAGACTTGGATTCTGTAGAGCGCCGCATCGAGCGTATCGCACGCAAGGTGAAAGCAGGAGACAAGGAATCCAAACAAGAGCTTGACGTTCTGGAAAAGCTGAAGGCTGCTTTTGAAGAAGGACAGTCTGCACGCAGTGTGGAGTTGGATGACGAAGAACGCAAATGGGTGCGCGAATTGCATCTTTTGACTATCAAGCCCATGCTCTACGTATGCAACGTGGCAGAGAATGGCATTCTTGATGCGGACAACAATCCGCATGTCCAGACGGTACGTGAGCACGCTGCTGCTGAAGGTGCGCAGGTCGTTGTCATCAGCGCGAAAGTTGAAGCAGAAATCGCCGAACTGGATGGCGAGGACAAGGAAATGTTCCTGGAAGAACTGGGACTTTCTGAATCCGGTCTCGACCGTCTGATTCGCGCAGCCTATGAGCTGCTTGGTCTGGTTACGTACTTTACCGCAGGCGTGCAGGAAGTTCGCGCGTGGACGATCCGTCGCGGGACGAAAGCACCTGGAGCAGCTGGCGTGATCCACACGGACTTCGAACGCGGCTTTATCCGTGCTGAAGTGATCGCTTACAACGATCTGATCGATGCGGGTTCCGTAGCTGCAGCACGTGAGCGCGGGAAGTACCGTTTGGAAGGAAAAGAGTACGTAGTAGCCGATGGAGATGTCATGCATTTCCGGTTTAATGTTTAAGACATTTTCTTGATTCAAGAGAGTCGGTTTGCTATAATCTAATAATGCGAGTATTAATGGAGTGCATTTATCTGCGTTCAATCAGCACTCGCTCCTTGCCCAATAAGGGCCGTTAAAGTCCATAAGGAGGTGGAAAAGGTATGCGTAAATACGAAGTGATGTACGTGTTGCGTCCAGACCTTGAAGAAGAGAAAGTGAAATCCAATGTGGCTCGTTACAGCGATGTTGTAACTAACTACGGTGGCGAAATCACCAAACTTCAAGAAATGGGCAAGCGTCGTCTTGCGTATGAGATCGAAAAGTTCCGTGAAGGTTACTACGTTTTGATGAACTTCACCGCAAATCCAGATGCTGTTGCGGAAGCAGAGCGTCTCATGAAAATTAACGACGACGTTATCCGCTTCATGTTCGTTCGTGATGAGCAGTAATTGTCGTCTCGGTCAGAGGGGGACTCAAGATGAATAAAGTCATTCTCATCGGCAACCTGACGAAAGATCCAGAACTTCGCTACACGCCAAATGGCGTTGCCGTTGCTACTTTTACCGTGGCTATCAACCGTCCGCGTACCAACCAAGCGGGCGAGCGTGAAGCCGATTTCATCAATATTGTCGCGTGGCAAAAGCTTGCCGATCTTTGTGCCAGCTATTTGCGCAAGGGCAGACAAGCTGCCATCGAGGGACGTCTACAAACACGCTCCTACGACAATAAAGAAGGAAAACGCGTATATGTGACGGAAGTCGTTGCTGAAAACGTTCAATTTTTGGGCGGAAGAGGCAACGAAGGTGGTGGAGACAATGCCGGATACGATCCAGGTCCAGGCTTTGGCGGCGGCAACAGACCGTCTCCGCAGAGAAACGATGATCCATTTGGTGACCCCTTCGCGAGTGCTGGCAAGCCGATCAACATATCGGATGATGATTTGCCGTTTTAGAGAGCGTAACATCTGAGATCAGAAAATGCTTTAAGACCTCAGTAAAATCAAGGGGTTTTAAAGCATTTTAACTGTGTAATGGTAATCTTCATTTACGACCAGCATCCACGGTTTATTAAGATCGCGCGATGTTGAGTAAAGTGTGTAATACGTTATGACCGTCAATGTAGTCTAGTGATGATGACCATCCTTATTTCAAGATGTGGGTGTAGCCCCGTAGTGAGAAGTCGGGTGTGGGTAAGTCGTAAGACTTATCCATACCCAACTTTGAACTAGAGGATAGTCAGAAAAAACTTGGCACGTTAACCAATGTGCAATAATGAAGGGAACGAGAAAATAACAATGGCATTTGCACAAAGAAATGACGAAGAACGTGGTGAAAGAAAGTTTGCTCCACGTAGAGGTGGCAAAGGTAAACGTAGAAAAGTTTGCTACTTTACAGTCAATAAAATTACTCATATTGATTACAAAAATACGGAAGTTCTTAAAAAGTTCATTAGCGAACGTGGGAAGATTCTTCCTCGCCGTGTGACTGGAACAAGCGCAAAATATCAACGTGCATTAACAGTTGCAATTAAACGTGCTAGGGCGGTAGCGTTGCTTCCGTACACAACGGATAATATCTAGGAAAAAGGTGTGTTGGCCTTATGGCAACACACCTTTTTCTATGGCAGCACAAAAGAGTTCATTGAACCCGCGGCGGAAGAGCATTGCATGTGCGAATCGTTCCTTTTGTTTCTTGAGTTTACTCCGGAACTCAACTATGATAATTGACAATTAACTCTATAATAATAGATGATGGATGATATACACACTCAAGATCGGTAAAAGTGGGAAAACATTGGCTAAACATCATATAGGATTGATCTCGGTGGTGATGAATATGGGCAATCTGAAAATTGAAAAAACTTTCAATGAGGCCGGAAAACGAAATGTAGTAGTTGTGGATGAGGACTACAACACGCGCATCTTATGGGTGCGGGCGCCGCATTCGAGAAAAAAGTTATGAAGCAGATCGAGTACCAAATTGCCACTGTTAAAGACATAATCACCGTTCCATGCTTTGCCCATCGAATCGCCGGGCAACGAGGTTTGAGCCGTTGCAATAAAATGGTAGGTATTGCGTTTGTCAAGCCCGTTGCGCAGAGGGGCCGCATCCGGATCTGCCGGAAATGTGGAACCGGACAGGCATAAATTAATGGAATTCATCACCAATTCCACATGGCCAACCTCCTCCGCCGTAATGCTGGCCACAAGTTCATAAAAGGGCTTCAGCTTTTTTTGCTGCGAAAATTCGAAGATTGGACCAAATAATTATTCAACGTAGACATCTCCCCGAAACGGCCGCCTAATAGTTCCTGCACAGCCGCCGCGGCGTTGGCGTCCGGATGTTTGGGAACAGGCAATGCAATGGGCAATCGATTGATGCGCTTGAACATGGCGGACATCATCCCCTTATCAAATTAATGGTTCTTATTATTTTTATGACAGGGATCGTTTGTCTCATGCCGCGCTGGAGCGCTAAGAGGGCATAACCCAAATCATTTGCTGCGTGCGCAGAAAAAATGAGGAATTGTTTGTTTGCAGCAAGACATGATCCGGTTTCACGTCGGTTATCGTACCCCGAACAGGGCCCCGAGACGTTTCAATAACCACCGGCTTTCCTTGAAGCGAGCGCAAGGTGTGATAAAAATACGGGTCAACCAAGGTTACTGTGGATAATGCGGGATTTGCCGTTTCCCTGTACATTCCATTCGGATAAGCATACACGATGAAATCTCCTCCTCATTCTCGTTACCATTTAGCCTATGCCGAAGTAAGGAAGGTTGTGTTTCCGCCTGTGTATAGACAAACAACCCGATAAAAATGACCGGAAACCGGGCGGATGCCGTTGTCGCTTCTATGCGTCTGCCATAGACTGATGCTGTAAGTTCAAAATTCACCTACCCAAGGAGGAATGGTTTTGAATGCAGTTTACTAAACAGGCAATGCCCATGTTTACGCATGACCACGCCGCTTACGTCAGGCAAATGCACGACTGGCACATGAAAATGGCTCAATATCACGACCAATTGCGTGCCTTTCATCTGGAAAGAGCGAAACAATTTCAAAAGCTGGCCGAAGAAAGAGCGAAAACGTCAGAAATACCCAGCGGCACCAGCGCCGCTTAAAGGCGAACCGACATGGAGCGATGTGATGAGTTGGCAGCACTCCGAATCAAAATCTGGGACCGTTATGTAACCCTTCGTTCCCAATATGGAACCCGGATGCCTTTGTCTTTCGATCAGTTCTGGTACGACTTTTTGGCCAGGCACATGATATCCGACAGCAAGGTTGAGAAAGTGTATGAGGACTTCTGCAACAACTGGGAGAAGCAGTGTTCGCGAAATGTTCACGAATCAAGTCATCGGCAGGAAGGAGGCCGCTGAAAAAGATACGTTTTTTCTGTGATGCCTCGATTTTTAAGTTTGATGTTGCAGGAAAATAAGGAAAAGTCCGTTTAAAGCCGTCTCACAGGCTAAAAACGGACTTTTTGCATCGCAGAAAGAAGGCGAGGGGACTTTTTTCAGTGGCCTCGCAGGAAGCCCGTGGTTTTTCACGAAATGACTGATAATCTCCGGACTGCCAACAGCCCGGAACTGCGAGGTATGTTTTTTTTCATATCGGGAAAAATAATACTGGACTAAACGCGAAAGGGGGGGAGCCGATGCGTTGGATCGGTTGGTTTCAAAAGCAAGACAAAAGCAATACGCCAAAAGAAGCCGATACTCAACCTCCCGCAGGCAACTTGTCTCCGCAGCACGTGCAGCAATTGTTTCACGATATTCACGATGCACAGGTGCATGAGTTGGATGCGGGAGTGCGGAAAGTCAAGCTGTTTTACATCCGTTCCTTTGTGGATCAAAAACAGGTCGAAAGCGACATCGTGCTTCCCCTTTTGCATGCCCCGGACGAACAAGCAGGACAAAAGGTGATTTCCGAAGATCGGGTGGACGTAACGACGTTGCAGCAAGCCGAAGAACTCATCCTGCAGGGAGGAATTCTTGTTTTTGATGAGATCGGGAACGTTTGCGCGGTCAAAAAGCAGGATCAACTCGGCCGCACTATCGAATCTTCCGAGCAGGAATCGATTGTGTACGGTCCCAAAGACAGCCTGAACGAGCGGCTTGACAAAAACTTGACCTTAATCCGTCGCCGGCTGCCCGTAGCAAGCCTAAAGTCAAAGAAATGGACCGCCGGATCGTTAAGCAAAACTTCTGTTGTGCTGCTGTACATGGAAGGTATTGTCAATCCGGAACTGGTGCGGATCGCAGATATGAAGACGAAACAAATTGATTTCGATGTGCTTCTCGATTCTTCCCATATCTCCGCTTTGATGGAGGACCACGTCAACAGCGTTTTTCCGCAATTTCAACAGACGGACCGTCCGGACGTGCTGGCCGCGGCGCTGGCCAGCGGCAAAGTGGTCTGGCTGGTGGACAACACGCCGTTTGCGCTTGTAGCGCCCATTACGTTCTTTGATCTGTTTCAGTCCCCGGAGGACTATATTCACCGATGGATGGTGGGCAGCTTCCTGCGGGGGCTTCGTTTTGTCGCGTTCGTGGCTGCACTGTTTTTGACCCCGGCTTACGTGGCGGTGACGGTTCACCATTATCAGATGGTTCCGCTGGAGATGCTGTTTGTCCTGATGCAATCCCGCAGTGAAATTCCGTATCCTCCGTTCTGGGAAGCGTTGCTCATGCTGCTGACGCTGGAGATATTAAAGGAAGCCAGTTTGCGCATGCCGACCAAATCCGGCCAAACGCTCGGCGTCGTGGGCGGTATTGTCATCGGTCAAGCGGCCGTGGAAGCAGGAATCGCAAGCAATGTGATGGTCATTGTGATCGCCATCTCCGCCATCGCCTCGTTTCTCGTTCCCAACTATTTGATGACGAACGCGAGCAAACTGCTCCAATTTGCCCTGCTCATTCTGGCATCATGGCTTGGGATGTGGGGCATCGGGTTCGGTTTGCTCTGGCTGTGCATCCACCTGCATGGGCTGACTTCGCTCGGGCAGCCGTATTTGTCCCCGCTAAGCCCGTTTTTTGCAAGCGACTGGAAAGATACGGTGTTTCGTGCGCCGCTGTCCAGGATGCGCACAAGGCCGGCTTATTTGAAGCCGCTGCAGCGGATGCGCGTTACCGGGAGGAAACCGTGATGGCTTCTCGTGTAGGTTCGGCCGGTTTGTTTTCGATTTCAGCGCCCTTCGGTTTCTTGTCCCTCGCCTTCTGGGCGAACCGGATGCAAACGTTATATTATCTTTTATATTTGCCCAGTGTGCTTGCGGAGCCGGTTATGATCGGCCTCATCCTGCTGGCGGCGGGATGCTCGCACCTCAACATTTTGATGATTGCCCGCTGTTTTGCATGGAAAGAAACGCCCGGCGGTTATCTCGGCATCGTCCGCACGTTGGGAACGGCGGTGTCTTTCCTGTTTTTGCTTGCGGGGCTGTTCGCTGTTTTGATGAAAGGTATCGTGCTGATGATGGGTTATGTCGATATTGTGCACCATATTTTGTTTCCCGCCTTACATGCTACGTTGTTTGGCATCCTGCTATTGTGTGCTTGCGTATACCTGGCTCGATTGGGCATGGAGAAGACCGTTCGTTTTGCGATCGTTGCGTTTGTCGGCACGATATGGGTTACCTTCCTGTACGTGCCGTTTGCGTTTTCGCCGGCTGCCGAATACCGCCATCTGCTCCCTCTTCTTCCGGAGCACATGCCCCAAGGCATCTGGCAAGCCTTTCTTACGGTATGGGCGGCGTTCTCCGGTCCCGAATATATGCTGGCATTGCCGAAAGAGGCGGTAGACGCGAAGAAATTGAAAACGGCTCTCATTGCCGCCAATGCATTTACCGCATTCGAATACATATTCTTTTTTGTCATTTGCCTGACGTTTTACGGATCCGATTATTTGCAACGGCAAGACTTGCCGATCGTCGATCTGATCCGGTATATTCAGCTTCCTTTCGCCGAACGGCTGGAAATGATCCTGATTCCAGCCTACGCCATTTCCTTCGTTTACGTCGTCGCCATCCTTCTATTGTATGCGGCGGGAGCAATCCAATGTCTTGCGCGTAGTCGTCTTTCAGCAGGAAGAGCGCCGCTTTGGTTGGCGTTTTTGATGATGCTTCTGCTGACATGGATGGCCGGTCGCTGGATATGGCCGGACGAATGGAAAGCCAAGGAGTGGATCACCTGGCTTTCATGGCTGGATGCCAGCACCTATACTGTTTTGCCTTTCGGCTTCTTCCTCTTGGGATGGATCACGATTCGCAGGAAATGGAGGGTCCGACATGCCGGCGGCTCGAAATAAATGGTTTCTTCTTTTGTGGATGTTGCTTGTTCTCGGCGGTTGCTCGTTTGTCGATAAAACCAATACCATTGAGGAAATATCGCCGGTTGTATTGCTTTATCTGGATGAAGGGAACGACGGATCCGTAAAGCTGTCTACCATCATTTCCCCGCTGAAGAAAGAGAAAAAGAGCGTGATTACCACGTCCTCCAATACGTTAATCGAAGGGAGATACTTACGAAACTTGAAGTATTACCGGGAAACGAAAGGGGGGCAGATCCGAATGATTTTCTTCTCCGAAGCCATGGCTAACCGGGGGCTGACGTCTCTGCTCGATACGTTACTGCGTGATCCCGAAATTTCCAGCCGCGTGTTTCTCTCTGTTGTGCGTGGCGATATGATCGGATATTTGAACAGGCAGATGCAGAGCGGGCAGGAGGAAATCGACTTGTATCTGTACAAAATGTTTGCGCACTACGAAAAGCAAGGGCAATTGACGACAAGCAACGTGCATGAATTCCTGGCCAGGGTGTACAACCCTTATGCCGATCCGGTTCTTCCCTATTACGCCGTCGCGAACAATGAACTTCGTTATTCCGGGACGGCGCTGTTCCGCGGGGATAAGATGGTCGGAAAGATTCCGCTGTCCGATGACGTCTTTTTCCAAATGCTGCGTGAAAAGAGAGGCGTTCAAAAGACGGTGCCGCTATCGGAGGCGGATGTCGTGCTCGGCAGTATCAAAACCGAGCGGCAAATTCATTTTACCGATTCGTTCCGGAACGTTCATATTGACGTGATGCTTAAAGGACGGGTGGAAGAAGTCCCCGCTGGACAGAAGACGGACAGCCCACGGGAACTGCAGGAGTTCGAGCGTAAACTTGAACGGAGAATCCAGGAGAAGCTGGAGAAGATTATCGATCGAACGCAGGCGTTAAGAGTCGATCCGTTCGGGCTGGGAATGCACACGGTAGGGTGGAAGGAACGGCCATTTACCCGTGAACAGTGGAACCAACGATGGCCGGATATGGACGTGACGATCCATGTTTCGTTGAAGTTGGAGCATACCGGGATGTTCGATTCGCATGCGGACCGGCGATGAAGACGCAGCTCGCGCGCCCTGTGTCACTCGCCAATGAACGCGTCTTCATGACATGGAACGTTTGAAGCCGCGTACAAAAGCGCTCACATTCCCCAAACAGAAAGTCCCCTGCGGATTGTGGATTTCGCATGCTCAGCGGCCAGCCTGTACCTGAGTTTTGATCCGGTCAACATACGATTCCGGCATGATCGGAAGGTGCGCAGCAATCCACAGGAATTCCCCCTTGCAGGATGTGTGAAAGGAATTGACGTTCGACGCCTCTGGAATCGTAAGGTAGCTTCCAAATCTTTACGAATTTTTTTCGCACGAAAAATTTTATGTGTGGCGTCTGGAACCGGATCAACTGATCAATTATACCGGCGTTGTGATGCTGCACACCTTTTGCATTTATCCTTTGACTGCTTTTCTCTACCTGACTCGTTTTCCAGAAGTCGAATGGAAGGCTGCGGTTCACATTGCAAAATGGGTGCTGATCTATATCGGTGTAGAATGGGTTGGATATCGCCTCGGTTATATTACCTACTCCCACGGCTGGAATTGCTGGTGGTCGCTTTTCTTTGATGTACACATGTTTCTGATGCTCCATCATACAAAGCCGGTTTGGAGCATCCCGATGACGATACTGTCCATCTTCTTTTACTTGATCCTGTTCGGTTATCTGTAAAGAATCCATGCCCCGTGACTGGCATTTTTGCCGAGGACGCATATAATGACGTGATCCAACTTTTGAGGAGTGATGAATCATGTCCGTTGCGGCTCAAACAAGTACAAAGAGTGTACCTCCCTTTTCCATATGGGGGGTTCATGCATCTGTCGCCGGAAGACCGGTTGTGTGGGGCAAACTCGTGATGCGTGTTTTGCCGGATCAACAAATTCAAGGCACCATCCGATTTCGCGGAACGCCGATTCCGATTGAAGGAAGCTGGAATGAAAGCGCGCAGCAGATCATGTTTCATTCCCCCTACGCCGCCTACTCCGGCCATTTATCCATCTACGACGATGTCCAGATTCAACTTCGGCATCTGGTTCTCACCGGACGCCTCCAGATGCTCCCCCCCTCTTTACAGGCAGGTGAGTATGGAACCTGGGTAGCGACAACAGATATAAGCTTGCCGGAGTATAGCGGCTATGTCCCGCCCCAACCGTCTTCAACTTCGCTGCCGCCGGTTGGCGTATTTGTAACGTCGAATATACTGTATGGAAACTCGCGGTTATAAAGCAGGCACCTATCCGTCATTGTCCCCAAATATGGCCTTGACGGATAAAAAATGATCGTTGCCGGGTTCTGTGCAGGGTATGGAAATGGAATCGCTGGTGCATCGTCTTGTCAACAGAAGAGCACATGATGGGGATCCAGATAACGGAAAGGGGTGGAATCGGTGGACGAAAATCAGATTCATCATGCAATCGAACAAGCCTATCAATTGATT
>NZ_JAFLPN010000047.1:0-23605 GCF_029870785.1 Brevibacillus sp. AY1 | reverse complement strand
AAAGATTAGCGGAAGATAGTATAAGTGCAACTAAGGCTCCGCCAAAAGCTTGGCGTAGCCAAGTTTTCTAAAAAATGACAGGTGCACAAGCTCTCATTTCGTTGGAATGTGCCTGAAGTGGCGTAGCTTGATGGCTGATGTGGTAAACTGGTTAATGCGTAAATCACGTTCTTATAGAATCAATACCAGCAGAAATGGACTTAAAGGAGGATCGCCTCATGAGCGATTACATGATAAGAGCTACAGGTTTTAATGGACATGTGCGCGCATTTGCTGCACGAACCACGGATATTGTCGAAGAAATGCGCCGACGCCACGACATGTGGAATACGGCAACTGCGGCGGCTGGAAGAACGCTGACCACGACTTTGATGATGGGAGCCATGTTAAAAGGAAACGAAAGCCTCTCCGTCAAAGTAAAAGGGGGAGGACCCATCGGGCAAATCGTCGCGGAGTCCAACGCACATGGAGAAGGTGTCGCTTATGTGACCAATCCCCACGTTCATTTTGAATTGAATGAGAAAGGCAAACTGGATGTGGCACGTGCAGTGGGTACGAATGGTTTTGTCTACGTAACCAAGGATCTGGGCTTGAAGGAGCCTTATCAAGGAAGCTCTCCAATCGTCTCTGGGGAACTTGGCGAAGACTTTACTTATTATTTCGTGGTCTCTGAGCAGACGCCATCCGCTGTAGGTGTGGGTGTGCTGGTGAATCCCGAAGATCGCTCTGTTTTGGCTGCAGGAGGCTTTATTCTTCAACTGCTGCCGGCTACCCCAGAGGATGTAGTGGCTGCTATCGAGGAGCGCTTGTCCCAGCTGCCGCAAGTTTCCCGCATGATTGGGGAGGGATTGTCTCCGGAAGAGATCTTGACCAGGGTGTTGGACGAGCCGAAATTCCTGAGCCGCACTGAAATTCAGTTCCGCTGTTCCTGCTCCGAACAAAAAGTGACGAGAGCCTTGATCAGCATGGGTCAAGAAGAGATGGAAAGCATGACTGAAGAACAAGGAGAAGCAGAGGTTCACTGCCATTTTTGCAATGAACGGTACTATTTTGACAAGTCCGCGTTAGAAGACATCAAGAGAGACATGTAGGCGCGGCATTCCGAGGGGGAGGATGACATGACCATTGGAAGAGGGTTATGGACATTCGTCGGCGCACTCGTGGTGCTCTTATTGGTGGTAAGCTGGTCGTGGTCCCAGTCATCAGGCAAAATGAAGACCGCTGCCGTCGTAGGAAAGGAAACGATCTCCGACGCTGAATGGGTAGCTGCATTAAAGCAGAAGTACGGACAACAGGTTCTTCAGGAAATGATTAATCGAAAAGTGGTGTTCCAGGAAGCTGAGCGCCAAGGAATCACAGCAGATCCCAAAATGCTGGAAAAAGAGCTGGCACAAATACGTGAAAGCTACGGCAGCGAGAACGATCGTGATTTTGAACAGGCTTTGATGAGGCAGGCGGGTACTACTATCGAAGCACTGACACAGGAAATTACCTATCAATGGCTGCTGCGCGAGCTGGCTACCCAGGAAATCTCGGTCACGGAAGAGCAGATACAGACATTCTACAACAACAATCCAGAACGTTTTACGCAGCCGCTTCAGGTACGACTCTGGCAAATCGTGGTCGCGTCTAAACAAGAAGCAGACGTGGTTGTGAAGGAATTGAAGCAAGGAGCAAATTTCCAAACTTTGGCCAAGGAGCGATCCATTGATTCCCTGACTGCTGCTAGTGGTGGGGATATGGGGTGGATCAGCCTGGAAAAATCCGATTTGCCGGATGATGCGAAAGCCATGCTTGCAGATTTGAGCAAAGGAAAAAACAGCTCACCTGTAAAACAGGACGATCAATACGTGATTTATCACGTAGCGGAAAGAAGAGAAGCAAAGCAAACGGCGTTTGATCAAGTCAAGGACGATCTGCGAAGAGAGATGGCTTTTGCCCAAGTGGAATCACTGGACACTTTTATGGAACGCCTAAGGGAATCGGTCGGGGTGGAAATCAATGGGCAAATGCCTCATTGACCAGATAGGCTGCCATTGATATAATAAGACCTATAAAACCTACTATTTTACTCGGTAATTAAAAAGGGGGAAGGACACATGCGTGTGGCCAATTCCATTACAGACCTGATCGGATTTACACCGTTAGTGAAATTGAATCGAGTCGTCACCGAAGAGATGGCAGACATTTACCTGAAGCTTGAATTTTTTAACCCAGGCAGCAGCGTGAAGGATCGGATTGCTCTGGCCATGATCGAGGCAGCGGAAGCAGAAGGAAAGCTGAAGCCAGGAGATACCATCATCGAGCCTACGAGCGGAAACACGGGGATTGGTTTGGCGATGGTAGCGGCAGCCAAGGGCTATCGCGCTATTCTGGTAATGCCAGAGACCATGAGTATCGAGCGCCGCAATCTATTGCGTGCGTATGGAGCTGAGCTGGTGCTGACGCCAGGCAGCGAAGGAATGGGCGGTGCCATCCGCAAAGCGGAGGAGCTGGCTCGGGAAAATGCTTCCTACTTCATTCCGCAGCAATTTAAAAACCTAGCTAACCCTGCGGTTCATCGTGAAACGACGGCCAAGGAATTGCTGGAGCAGGCAGCAGAAATTGGTGGAGTCGACGCCTTCATATCGGGAATTGGTACCGGCGGAACGATCACAGGCGTGGGTCAGGTATTGAAAGAGAAATACCCACAGGTGCAAATTGTAGCAGTAGAGCCTGCAGCTTCCCCTGTCCTCTCGGGGGGCAAACCAGGGCCGCACAAGATTCAAGGCATTGGAGCCGGATTCGTTCCAGACATCCTGGATACCGAGATTTATGATGCGATCATTCCAGTTGAAAATGATGACGCGTTTGAAACGGCCCGTCGTGTAGCTCGCTTGGAAGGAATCCTCGGCGGGATCTCCTCTGGTGCAGCCATCCATGCAGCGTTGCAAGTAGCAACGAAGCTGGGCAAAGGGAAAAAAGTGATTGTGATCATCCCAAGTAACGGGGAGCGCTATCTGTCTACACCGCTTTATCAATTTGAAGACTAATTGCTTCAAAAGTCGAAAGACCACATCAGGCTCCGACCAGCCATGTGGTCTTTTCTTTTTGTACGAGAAGAGGATATAATTTACGGGCATAACATTTGTCTGATAACGGAGCGTGAAGAGCCATGGTCTTTCCTATATATGCTGATTGTCTGACTTATTCCCGATCCTATCCGTTGATTCCACTGGCAGTGCGAGTCCCTTGGCCTAGCCATGTGGACCCGTGGCATGTACTGCAGGCTTTGCAGCCGTCCCTGAAGGATTCAATTCTTTTGGAGAGCGGCCGGGTGGGCAAATATTCATTTTTAGCGTTTCAACCCGTCGCGACCTTGAAGAGTAAACACAATACAGCGACCATTTCTTATCCGGATGGGCAAGTGGAGAGCGTGGCTGCTCCCAATCCGTTGGAAGCACTGCGTACGCTGCTTGCCAACTACCGCACGCCTACATTGCCAGAGTTGCCTGATTTTTCCGGAGGGGCAGTCGGGTATCTGAGTTATGAGATGAACCGTTTTTTTGAGCCGACTTTGCCGCAGCTGGCTGTTGATGACTTACAGCTGCCGGACCTTTATGTTATGATAATGAAAGATTTGATTGCCTTTGATCATGATCGCAGGGAAATCATTTGCGTGACCCATCTCGCAGCCGATCATCTGACAGAGGAGCACTATTACGAATCCGTTCAGGGCTTGATACAGCGTGCTGAGCTGGTGACCGATCTCGCAGTCGATCTGGACGATACGGACTGGGAGAGCTTGCGTAAACGGCCGATTTCCTCGTCTGCACCTGTAGATGTATCTTGGGAACAGGCAGAGTTCGAAGAAGCTGTTCGCCGCGTGCAGGCGTACATCTCTCAGGGAGACGTGTTCCAGGTAAACCTGTCCGTCCGACAAAGCAAGCCTATTGGCGTGACCGCACCGGAGATTTACAGTGTGCTGCGCAGGCTCAATCCATCCCCTTATATGGGATATCTCGACTTTCCGGAATTTCAGCTGGTCAGTGCTTCACCTGAGCTTTTGGTCAAGGTGAAGGGCGGTGAGGTGCATACGCGTCCGATCGCAGGAACACGACCGCGTGGAAAAGACGACGCAGAGGATGATGCGTTGGCCCGTGAGCTGATCGACAATGAAAAGGAAAGAGCCGAGCATGTGATGCTGGTCGATCTGGAGCGCAACGACATGGGGCGGGTATGCCGATATGGAAGCGTGGAGGTTAGCGAGTTTATGGTCGTGGAAAAGTACTCCCACGTCATGCACATCGTATCTCACGTGATCGGAGAGCTGGCAGAGGACAAGGATGTCTTTGATGTCGTAGCCGCTACATTTCCCGGCGGAACGATCACTGGAGCGCCAAAGGTCAGGACGATGGAGATCATCGAGGAACTGGAGCCCGTTAAAAGGGGTGTCTATACCGGATCTATCGGCTGGTTTGGATTCAATGGCGAATTGGAACTCAACATCGCGATCCGAACGATGCTGGTCAAGGATGGTGTAGCGCATGTACAGGCTGGAGCGGGCATCGTGATTGACTCATTGCCAGAGGCGGAGTATGCGGAATCATTGAAAAAGGCAGAGGCATTATGGAAGGCATTAGAGTGGAGTGAGCAGAGCAAGAAGAGTCGAGAGGAGACGAGTGTACGATGATTTTAATGATTGATAACTATGATTCTTTTACCTACAACCTGGTACAGTATGTAGGGGAGCTAGGTGAGGAGCTTCAGGTCTATCGCAACGACAAGATTACAATAGAAGAGATCGAACGGCTGGCACCTGATTATTTGATGATTTCGCCAGGACCCTGCACACCGAATGAAGCGGGAATCAGCATGGACGTAATTCGTCATTTTGCTGGCAAAATTCCGATTCTGGGTGTTTGCTTGGGCCATCAGTCCATCGGGCAGGTGTTTGGAGGAAAAGTCGTTCGTGCGCAGCGGCTGATGCATGGGAAAACTTCGGACGTCTTTCATGACGGACAAACCATCTTTCGGGATATTCCATCGCCATATACAGCAGCCCGCTATCATTCGCTGTTGATCGAAGAAGGATCGTTGCCGGACGAGCTGGAAGTGACAGCACGGACAGCAGACGGAGAGATCATGGCTATTCGCCATCGTGACTATCCGATCGAGGGAGTCCAGTTTCACCCTGAGTCGATCATTACCCAGCACGGGAAGCAACTGCTGAAGAATTTCCTCACTACCTATGCACGGGACACGGCTGTACAAGGTTAAAGAATTCGAGATAGAGATGATCGTGAGTCACCTTGGCAATAAAGGCCAGGTGGCTCTTTTTTGTATTGTATAATGACCCGGTGATCGAATACCTTCCATCGTTCAGGTTACGACAACTGAGGATCGAGCCAGTGTAAAAATCCATCATCTTCTCTCTCATACTACTGGTGTGCCGCCTATGCGCAGGAGGGAAGAAATCCTAAAAAGATAGGCACTCAAACCTTCTGAGTGCCTTTTAGTGTTGTTCTTTTGACTGTTTTTTGAATTCTGTCCTTTACGTATTGTGAAAACTGTTCATTTTCGTATGTACAGATGTTTTTTATAATAATTAAGCCCACTCGATATCACTTAGTTGTTGGAAAGGAAGAATTATTATTTTGTCCTTTAGAAGTTTTCATCGCAATATAAAAATTAGAATATACCTAATGTTTATCACAACACTTGTAAATACTATGGTATTTCCTTTTATGTCTATTTATTTTGTCGAATCTTTTGGTGGGGTTATAACAGGGTTTATCCTGAGCGGTGAAATACTTGCTTCTATTATTGCTAGCTTTTATGGAGGGTATCTTGCTGATCAGTTGGGGAGAAGAAAGGTAATGCTTGTTGCTGAAAGTATCAAAGTATTAGCTTTATTTATGATATGTATTGCTAACTCATCCTGGTTATATTCTCCGATGGTAACGTTGATAATGATGACTATTTCGACAATAGGGGGCGGTATTGCAACACCAGCAGCTGCAGCAATGATAATAGATGTAAGTAGTAGTGAAGAGAGAAAGGTTATCTATAGCATTCAATATTGGGTGTTTAACGCGGCAATTGGAATAGGGGGCTTAGTGGGTGGATTTTTATTTTCAGATTTCAAGTTTGTGCTTTTTCTAATAGTGGCATTAATATCTCTTTTAAGCCTAATCATTCTATTTTATTTGATTACTGAAACTTACAAACCAACAGAACAAGACAAGGTTAAACGAAAACAGAGTTCTATAGGTAAAGCAATAATGAATTATAGAGAGGTTTTAAAGGATTCTACCTTCATTCTTTTTACATTCACTTCACTACTGGTTGTTTCAATAGAGCTACAGGCGATGAACTATACAGGAGTAAGAATAGCAAGTGAATTAAAAACTCCTGTACCTATATTCTCATTAGATGAATGGAGTTTTAAAATTGACGGAATAGGTTTATTTGGAGTTATGAATACTCTGAATTGTGTTGTTGTTGTCATGTTCGGAGCAATATTAGGTAAATGGATTCAAAAGCAGAATGAGAGTATTGTGCTTTATGGGGGAATTCTCATATATGCAATTTCATTGGGGATGATTGCTATTAGTGATGTCCCTTGGGTACTTTTAGTCCTTGTAATTATAGCTGCACTAAGTGAGCTTTCTTTTTGGCCAATTGTTCAAGCTTACTTAGCCGATTTACCACCAGAAAAAAGTAGAAGCTCATACATGGCTGTTAATAGTCTAGTAGGCAGAGGAGGCATGATGTTAGGTACTTTCGCTATAACGATTGGGACTTTCATTCCTCCTTGGGGAATGGGGATTTTATTTGTTTTAACTGGTATGATAAGTATGTTTTTGTTTTCTACATTTAAAAATAAGTTACTCAGTAGAAGACAATCTATTCGAAATGCAAGGTGATTCTGAAATAGAAAGTAGGATGTATTGATAAATGAGTGAAAAAAGAATCTTTACACAAAGACTAATTTTAATACCTTTTACAATCAAGATAGCGAAATCCATTATCCAAGGGAAATATGAAGAATTAACAGATATGGGACTCGGCTTAGGAGAAGGATGGCCTGATGAAGATACGATGGAGACCCTACCCAAAATAATAAAAGCGTTAGAGCTGGTAGAAGAGCCGACAGGGTTCGAATCGTGGATGGTCATAAAAAAAGATGAGATGAGCATCATCGGTGATGCAGGGTTCAAAGGTAGGCCTAATACTGAGGGAGAAGTAGATATTGGTTATGGGATCATTGAAGCAGAGAGAAAGAAAGGCTATGGATTTGAAACAGCAACAGGGTTAGTTGTTTGGGCATTCTCGCAACCAGAAGTTAATAAGATTACTGCTAAATGCTTAATAAATAACATAGATTCCGCAAGATTATTAAAAAAAATGAAATTTAAAGAAATATCAAGGGATGACGAAATGTTATATTGGTCCATTCAGAAAAAATAACTGCGATATAAAATAATCATATGATTTTCAAGAGGGGAAGATAGATCTATCTGCACTATTTGATGCAACACAAATCCTCTGCAGAGGATTGGGTCAGCGACATTTAATGTGCCAGGTGTTGAAAGGCAGAGCGTATTGCAATAGGTACAGACGATTTTCACGCACTTATAGAATGGAGAGGAGCTTTACGATGCTAAAAAAATCATTATTATTCGGAGTTGTCCTGGTGGTAGGCATCACCTCGTATACGTATACGACATCCTTTGCCCAGCAACCCGCTACGTCTGTCGCGGTGGAGAAGAGTGCGACAGAGGAAACAGTGTTGCTTGAAAGGCTGCAGATGCTCGAAAACGCAATTGTCCCTACGACTGCAGAAGCAACAGTTGACATGTGGGCAAAAGCCGTCCAGGAGAGAAATGGTGCCCTTCAATACGCATTGTTAACCGAAAATGCAAAATTGGGTTCAAAACGATCCTTTGAGAGCTTTCACTGGGTGACAGGCGCATCGAGTCCCTGGGTGGAGAATTATACGATTACGAGCCTGCCTGCCAATGAAGAGCAGCCTCAAGAGCAAAGGTTTCAAGTGGAATTTGAACTAGTTACGTCCACAGGAAAAACAGGCAAGGATCAAGCATTCGTAGGTGTGGTTAAACAAGGGCAAAAGTGGCTTATCCAAAGTTTCGGTCCAGTTTCAGAAAAAGCCGTAGGAATCTGGAACACACCGGAATCCATTAACGAACAAAGCATCGAGAACAACTTCGAAGACATGAAAAAGGTAGAAAGTAATCTCGGTTACACGATCCAGTTGCCCCAAAACGTATTGCAGAAAATCAAAATCGAAGAATCGAGCTGTAAGAACGAAGAAGGCAATCCGCCATGTCTAAATTTCTTTTACAAAGACATGGTTACCAAGCAAGATGTCATCCTTGCCTCTGTGATTCGCTTAAGTAAAGAGCAAGAGAAATCAGATTATTATGCGGGTCATCCATTTTTGAAAAAAATAGGGGAAAACCATCAAGGTGCGTTTTATTCGATCATCCCAAGTGAGCATCAGTATGCGGGAAAAGAAGAATCGGTACAAGGCAAGGAATGGAGTCAACTCATGGAAATGCTACAAGTCCGGATGAGCAAGTCAATCTAAACAATTAAATAAATGGATTGTAGATTGGATGAGCGAGACGTGTCTAGTGCCCGTGGTCTTTGTGGATCAGGCATCGGTCACGTCCTTTTTAGGCCTCAAGAATAGGATGTTCATGTAAAGATATTGGGGGTAGGTAATGGTGGTATTTCATTTACAGGAGGAAGTCTGCTCAAATACAGATGAGCTTTGTCAACTCAGACGTTTTTTACTTCCACGTACAAATGAGTACATGATTGATGTGACAATCAGTCTCCTGAAATCCATTGCAGCTCATGATGACTACACCTTAGACCATAGTATAAATGTAGCAAAATACGCCTATCAGATCGCCCGGAAAATGACGTTGTCGGAAAAGATCTGTACCCAAACGTTTCTCGGAGGTTTGCTACACGATATTGGGAAAATTGGGGTGAGCCAAACGATTTTGAATAAAAGGGAACCTTTATCTGATTATGAGTACGCCGAAATTCAGCAACATCCGTTAATTGGTTACGATATCTTGCAAATTAAAATCTTGAAAGAGAAAGAAATTGATAACATCGCTCTCTATCATCATGAAAGAATTGACGGAAAAGGGTATCCCTACGGTAAAAGAGGGGAACAAATCCCGCTGGTGGCAAAGATCATGTCAGTAGCCGATACGTACGACGCGATGACGACAAAACGACCTTATAGAGCAGATCTTCCAATCGAGTACGCTATCCAGCAGCTACGTAACGGAATTGGTACACACTATGATGGGGAGATCGTTCATGCGTTTATTTCGGGTCGATGATGGTGAAACCATACCTGTCATTGAGTACAATTCATATCTGACCATTTTCATCCTATTCATTTTCATTTATATTCTTTTTTACCTCATGCAACGCACAGGCATGAATACTTTGTACGCTTGCAATCTATGTGAAGACAGAAGGAGAGACAATTTTGAAACGTTCATTTAGTCTTAAACTGGTCCTCATTTTTTCATCCATTTTATTGCTGTTCGGTGCTGCGACAAGCACAACGGCCTATCGAACTATTCAGCAGAGTAACATGGAAAATACCGACAAGGAACTGCACGATTCCACTAACCTTTTATCTAAATTGTTAAATCGCGACGAAATTAGGGAGATTTTGAATGATCCTACAGGGGCGAATTCGCATGCATTGGAAATGACCAAGCTTCTGGATGACCTCATTCATACGTCCAAAACGATGTCGAACGCCTATATCATCAGCTTCCCTAATGGGAAAATGACGTTGCCTGTCCTATCAACTGCCTTGCTCGAAGCGGGAGTTCAGTACGGCCAGGAATATGACGGCGGTCCAACCTTTAATGATCCGGCAAAAGTTGCCTTTACCTCCAAGTCGCATCAAAGCACGGAAGTCTACAAAGACGAATTTGGCGAGTGGAAAACCGGATTTGCTCCAATTATCGACGAAGATGGAAACGTATTAGCATTGGTTGGAGTCGATTTTAATGTAGGCATGATTCAAGATAAAGTGCGTGCCGAAGTAATATGGTTCATTGTTTTGATTGTGGCTTTTTTAGTGGGATCTGCTATCATCATGTATTTCTTGGTTCGCCGTATGATTCAACCGATTACCCTTCTGGCAGGACTTTCCCGAAAGATTGCAGATGGAGATTTGCGTGTGGATCGGGTTCTTGTGAAATCAAATGATGAAATTGGTCAGCTGAGTGAGAGCTTCCAAGTGATGGTGAATAATCTCAAAATGCTTGTCCTGCATGTCAATACATCTGCCGGACAAGTAGGACAAGCATCAGAAGAGCTCACAACGAGTATTCAGCAAAGTAAAGGTATGATTAGCGAAATCACGGAAGCAATGAATGAGGTAGCTACAGGCTCCGATCATCAGTATAAAAGCGCACAGGAAAGCTCCAAAGCGATGGAAGAAATGGCAATGGGAATTCAACGGATTGCCGAAACGTCCAGTGCAGTCGCCGAGAGTGCCAGTGAGATGTCAAAAGGGTCGGAACGAGGAAATGCGGGTATGGAGAGAACCGTTTTACAGATGAACGCCATCCATCAAACGGTACAGGAGTCAGCCAAGATCATCCAGCTTTTGGGAGAGCGTTCTCAAGAGATTGGCCAAATTGTTGAGGTTATCTCTGAGATCTCGGCGCAAACGAACTTGCTGGCTCTCAATGCAGCAATCGAGGCAGCACGCGCAGGCGAGCACGGAAGAGGTTTTGCTGTGGTAGCAGACGAAGTACGTAAACTAGCCGAGCAATCCGATATCTCAGCACGACAAATCAGCTCGATCATCCACGAAATTCAAGGGGAGGCGAGCCAGGCAGTTTACGCGATGGACGCTGTAAAGGGCGAGGTAGGCATGGGGTTGTCTGTCGCAGTCGAAGCGGGCGAAGTGTTTCAACAAATCTACACTTCTGCGCAGGTGGTTGCAGGTGAGATTCAAGAAATCTCTGCTGCATCTGAACAAATGTCAGCGAGCACGGAAGAGGTCACTGCGTCTGTCGAGGAAATGGAGAAAATCGCGAAAGACTCAGCGAATCATACCCGCAATCTGACGGAAACGGCTCAGATCCAGATGAAAGTCCTGGACCACTTATTGTTATCCTCCGATAAACTCGATCAGATGGTTACAGAACTTGAGCAGGTTATCCAACGCTTTAAAGTATAATCGTTTTTAATCAATAGAAGGACTGGCCTTGAAAAAGGTCAGTTTTTTTGAGGGGAAAGGGAGAAAGAAACGTGAAGCGGAAGCTATTTTTCTTATACTTGGTGGTTATTTTCATGATGTTGGTTAGTGTGAATGAGAGAGGGTCGGTAGCAAAGGCATATAAAGAGGATAGGCAAAAGGACTTCTATGTGAATATCACCGATTTTGGCGCCATCCCAAACGATGCGAAAAATGATGCGGAAGCCATTCAAAAAGCGATCGACTTTTTGGCTAAGAGAGGTCTATCGGAGGGTGGAGGAGTTGTTTTTATTCCAAGAGGTGAGTATTTGCTGAACAAAACGATAGAGGTGAAGGATAATATTACTCTTATGGGAGAAGGCTCATCAAATCGCTGGGCAAATCGAATGGGCAGCAATCTAGTTCAAAATAACAATTCTCTGTCAACGCTGCTTCGGATCACCGGACGTGATACGAGAATCAGCCAGCTCGGAATTCGCGGGGATGAAAGCGCGTTTACGGATGGCATCACACTTGATGGAGCGGAGTATGTCACGATCGATCACTCGCTGATATCTCACATGGGGAGACGAGGGATATATGATAAAGGAGGGGTCGTTCGCAGGATCCAGAGCAACAGTATTTACCATACCAAAGATAACGCCATAGAAGGGAAGCTGTGGGACTCATATTTGGCTGGAAATGACATTGGCTACGGAAAGATCGGCTTGTACATCACAGGTGGTCCCTCCCGAATCACTGGAAATAAATTCTGGCTGCAGGGAGAACATGCGGTGTGGCTGGGTGGAAATAAATCCATCCTCTCAGAGAATGACATCCAATACCCGGGAGGGATGGGAGTTTATATTAATTCTATCAATAACATCGTCAACGCCAATATCATTCAAGTTGCAGGCCGAACAATCCATGCCGAGCATTTCAAAACCGGAATTTTTGTAAATGGGAGTCAAAATAGTATCGTGGGTAACTTACTGGTTCAATCAAATAGGGAGGAACCCGCTTACGGAAGCAACGTTACCAACTATGGAATCTACATTGCCAAAGGTGGTCATTCTGACATTCTGATCACACAGAATCAAATCGAAAGAGCACGGATACTAGACCTATACATTTCCGATGACGCCGAAAACGTAATTGTCGAGCAGAATATCGTTCATTAGGTAGTCACCTCCTCCTGCTCGATTATAATAAAATGAAAGGATGGGGAGGGGATTGGCATGATAGCTGAGAAATGGATGGATTTTGAGCAGTTTGTCAGAAGGATCATGACGCGGGAAGATATTCCAGGCGTCGCCATCGCGGTTTCGAAAAAGGGTGAAATCATCTATCAAAAGGGCTTTGGATTCGGCGACATCCAAACCAGAGAGGCGATTTCACCAACAACCATTTTTGGGACAGCTTCTGTTACAAAATCATTTACAGCAGCAGTGATTTTAAAGCTGGAAAAAGAGGGTAGGCTGTCAGTCGATGACCCGGTGATCGAATACCTTCCACAGTTCAGGTTACGACAACTGGAGGATCGGGACAGTGTAAAAATCCATCATCTTCTCTCTCATACCACTGGTGTGCCGCCTATGCGCAGGAGAGAAGAAATCCTAAAAATCGACGATCATCTGGATTATCTGGCTACCGAAGAATTTGAGCTGCTCGGGCGTCCGGGAGAGTATTTCAGCTATTGCAATGACACGTTCCTCTTGCTGGGCGGAATCATTGAGCGTCTGACCGGTCAGCTTACGAGAAGATACATAACACAACACCTGTTGCATCCCCTGCAAATGAATCGATCGACGTTTAGCTTGGAAGAGCTGGCCAAGCTGGATCAGGTTACGGTACCTTATGTGAAAAACGCCATCACCCATCAGATCGAAGAAGCGCCTTGGCCGACATTGGGTGTGTATGAGGTAGGAGGCGGTGTTCGGTCCAACGTGCTCGACCTGTTAAAATACGGACACATGTATTTCCAGGATCGGTATCTGGATAAAATGTGGCAGCCCGTGCACCGGGTCGCAAGAAATGCTTTCTACGGCTATGCATTGCGGAGTACACACGATTATGGCGGAGTTACCTTGGTAAAACACGGCGGCGGTCAGCCTGGTGTCTCCTCCTGCTTTGGTTTTGTACCTGAAGAGGATTTGGTAGTGGCAGTATTGACCAACCTGTCCCATGTCCCTGCCGAACAACTGTGGTTAGCGGCTGTAAATACGGCACTAGGACTTCCGCTGGAGCAAAAGGAAAATATCGAACCAGATTACGATGCCTCTCTGGAAGAGCTGCAAAGAATGATCGGGATCTATCGTTCGGCAGAAGGTGGGCATGTTCGGATATTCCTCGACGGAAAATCGCCAAAAGCGGAAATCGATCAGAGAGAGTTCGCTTTACGATCAAGTGATAGCTCCACACTGGTTTTAAAGGAGAATGAAGAGCCCATTCGCTTCTTTTTCAAACAGGCCGATCAAGCATGGGCTTTAATGCATGGCTCCCGCATGCTGACGAGAGCAGAGTAGAAGGAATATTAAAATTTTTCTTATGTGTACAACAGCCCAAAGGCTCCGCCAAAAAGATGGCGGGGCCTATTTGTTAATTGTGTAAATATCCATTTTACGGTTTCTTCATACCGCATTAACGCTCTGTTGATTTCCCCCCTGTATCATCAGAGGTAGACAAGAGTTTGAAAAAAGGAGCGATTGTGATGGATGTGAACCGTCGACAATTTTTGACTTATCTAGGAGCAGGTACGGCTGCGTTGGCTTCTCTGGCTACCGGAATACCAGCTTTGGCCGCAGGACCACTTTCGGGAAAAACGGCTGACCACTTGTTTGGTCTTGATGCCAAAAAGACCAACTTCAACCCGAAATTTACACCTATTAAACCGACAACCAAGGACGATGTGGTTCTGCCGAGTGGTTACTCCTATGATGTCATCGCTTCTTACGGCGATAAAATAAACCCGGCTGGGGATACATTTGGCTTCAACAACGACTTCACCTGTTTCCTGCCAATCGATGGCAATCCAGAGCACGGTCTGCTGTGGGTAAACCATGAGTACTTGGGTGAGCTCGAATACTACGTGAACGGATACGATTATCTGAACGCCGATGGTGACGACAACAAGCGTACGCCAGATCAGATCCAAAAGTATCTGTATGCGCTCGGCGGCTCGATCATCGAAATTAAAAAGGAAAACGGCAAGTGGAAGCTGGTATCGGATTCTGAATATGGAAGACGTGTCAGCGGTTTGACCAAGCATGTGCTGACTGGCCCTGCTGCTTCGATCGCCAAGGAAGTAACGGGCACATTTGCCAACTGTTCGGGCGGTGTCACGTTGTGGAACACAGTACTGTCCTGCGAGGAAAACTACCTGGATGTGGTCGGAGATTGCAAACTGCCTGACGACAGGCACTATGGCTGGGTTGTCGAGGTAGATCCATTTGATCCAAAGTCTACTCCTAAAAAGCATACAGCTCTCGGTCGTTTCTCCCATGAAAACACGGCAATGGTGCTGGCTTCCACAGGGCAGCTGGTCGTCTACATGGGCGATGACGCGAAAGATCAGTACGTGTACAAGTACGTATCCAAAGGCAAGTATGATCCAAAAGCAGGCAAGGCCAACTCCAGACTTCTTGAGGAAGGCACCCTGTACGTAGCGAATTTCGGTAAAGGCAAATGGATTTCGCTGGATCTGGCGACGAATGAAGCCCTGCAAAAAGCTGTAAAGGCTGATGGAAAGCCGTTGTTTGCTACGCAGGCAGACGTCCTGATCAACTGCCGCGATGCTGCCAAAGCCGTTAGCGCTACACCAATGGATCGCCCAGAGGATCTGGAAGTCCATCCGATCGACGGCTCCGTCTTTATCGCCTTGACCAATAATGACAAGCATGGCAATTTCTACGGCCAAATCGTTCGTCTGTTTGAAAAAGACAACCAACACGCCGGTCTGGAGTTCAGCTTCGAAATCTTCGCTGCAGGCGGCCCGCAAAGCGGTTTCTCTGCACCAGACAACATGGCCTTTGACAGTGCCGGAAATCTATGGGTAGTGACGGATATCTCTTCTTCGTCCATGAACAGCGGAATCTATACATCGTTTGGTAATAATGGAGTGTTTTTCATCCCGACAGCTGGAGAGCATAAAGGGGAAGCTGCTCAGTTCGCTTCAGGTCCAGTAGGTGCAGAAATGACGGGTCCTTGGTTTACGCCAGATGAAAAAACCTTGTTCTTGGCCGTCCAGCATCCAGGTGAAAATCTGAAGGCGTATGACAAGCCTACCAGCCACTGGCCAAAAGGTGGAAATTCAGTGGCACTGCCTAGTGTCATTGCCATTACCGGCTTCTAGGAGAAGGAGTGTAGCGCAAGATGTTATCCAGTATCGGAATCCCTGGGCTCATATTGATTTTGATTATTGCTCTGGTCATTTTTGGCCCGAGCAAGCTGCCTGAGATTGGACGTGCGTTTGGACGGACTTTGACTGAGTTTAAAACAGCAGCCAAGGATTTGACCAAGGACGATGACGACTCCCTGGCAAAAAACAGCGAGGAAGCAGGGAAGCGTGTCAACTAAACCGTGAAGTAGGGAAAGGTGGTGCGAAGAGCGCACTGCCTTTTTCCTGTTGATTCCGCTTCAAGGCCACCTGGGAGTGAAAAAGGAGGAGTAAAGCATGGGACAGGATATGCCCTTTTTGGAGCATTTAACAGATCTGCGTCGTCGCTTGATGATTGTTTTGGGTGCATTTTTCGGAAGCTTGGTGCTCTGTTTTTTGTTTGTGGATCACATTTATCAGGAGCTTGCCAGGCGCTCTGGGGAAAAGCTAGCCATTCTTGGTCCGGGAGATATTTTATCGATCTATGTAAAGCTGTCCGCCGTAGGAGCGATCGCGATCACCATTCCGATCGCCGCATACCAGATCTGGAGATTTGTCGTTCCTGCTCTGCAAGAAAGGGAACGCACGGTAGCCTTGATGTACATCCCGGCTCTCTTTCTGCTCTTTTTGTTTGGACTTTCGTTTTCATACTTCATTCTGTTCCCGATGACCTACGCGTTTGTTCTGGGACTTTCCAATGGGAATTTTGATTTGGTCATTACAGCCAACGATTATTTTACATTCATGTTCAATCTATGCCTGCCGTTTGCGCTGCTGTTTGAATTGCCGGTCGTGGTACTGTTTCTCAGTCATTTGGGTATCGTCAATCCGCATCGATTGGCAAAGATGCGCAAGCCCGCGTATTTTGTTCTCGCCTTGGTTTCCATTACGATAACACCCCCTGATTTGCTGTCTGATATCCTGGTCATCGTGCCACTGCTGGTCCTGTATGAATGCTCGATTGGCATCTCGTGCGTGATACACCGGAAAAGAGAACGGGAAACGGAGTCTTCTTCGCAAAGTATGATATGATAAGGGTATTGATCATTTCGGGAGAGAACGAATATGCACGTATATGTAAATGGATTGATCCAACCTGCTCACGAAGCCGTGGTGTCCGTGCTGGACCACGGTTTTTTATACGGAATCGGCTTGTTTGAGACACTGCGCGTTTACGATGGTCAGTTGTTTTTATGGGAAGCCCATTACGCCCGGCTCAGTTCAGGGCTTTCGGCTTTGCGCATCGCCTCCCCGGGTACTTCCGAGGAACTGGCACAGGCTATCCGGCAAACCGTGGATGCCAACAGCTTGGCAGATGCATATGTCCGGCTTAGCGTGACGGCGGGAGCAGAGGGAGTCGGTTTGGTAGCTGAGGGCTACGACCATCCTTCTCTGTTTATTTTCGTCAAACCGGTAGCGCCATTGGCAGACCCGCCCGTTCCCAAAAGACTGCAGACCCTTTCGCTCGCCCGGCAGACGGCGGAGGGCCACCAGCGTTTCAAATCTCACAACTATCTCAATAATGCACTCGCTCGTCAGGAGCTGGGAGCAGTGCCCGATGTAGAAGGTCTGTTTTTGACCCACGAAGGGTACGTAGCGGAGGGAATTGTCAGCAATCTGTTTTGGATAAAAGAGAACCGATTATATACACCTTCGCTGGATACTGGCATTTTGGATGGCGTGACGAGGCAGCATGTGCTCACGTTGGCCGAGCAGATGACGTTATCTGTAAAGCAAGGCAAGTATCGTCTTGAAGAACTCATGGCAGCGGATGAAGTGTTTGTCACCAATTCCGTACAGGAGATCGTTCCGGTTAGCGAAATTGATGGTCAGACTGTGGTGGCAAGCTATGGCGAATATACCCGCAAACTGCACCGCGCCTACCGTCAGTCTGTAGCGGGCAATGACTAAATTGTGTTATGCTTCTAATCAACATGCTAAGACGGAAAAGGGAGTTAGACTGATGAAGTACAATCCATTTCTGATACAGGCCCAGCACAGGGAACGGGTATCAGAGCTGTCCAAGAGAGGCATAACCTCCCCACTTGCAGAGCAGTTGGCCAGATACGGTGAGAACATGCTGATCCATATGGAGAGCCTCACTTGGGAGGAGGCTCATTTTTTGCGTCATGCTATGCAGTTGTGCGGGGGAGAAGCAGTCATCATCTCCGGCCATCCTGGTGACGAGATACAGGCAGAGGTTCTGCTTCTGGCAAACCGCTCGCAATTGGAGCTTGCGTTGCAGAAGATTTCCAGCGAAGAGATCGGTATGGTAGCTGCTGCGGCAGAGATACGGGAAGCCGTGGCCTTGCGCGAACAGCTGGATCGGCGGAAAAAGCTTGTTTGCGGACAGCACGTTTTGCCGCTCGGCGAAAGAACGCTGATTATGGGAATATTGAACGTGACACCGGACTCTTTTTCAGATGGTGGACGATACGTCGATCTGGATCAGGCGATCAGACAAGCTAGACTCATGGTGGAAGCAGGGGCAGATGTGATTGACATCGGCGGAGAATCGACACGTCCCGGGTCTGAGCCTGTCGACGCAGCGGAAGAACTCGATCGGGTGTTGCCCATTATTCGCGCTCTTTCAGCGGAAGTTCAGGTACCGCTGTCGATAGATACGTATAAGGCAGAGGTAGCTGATCGGGCTGTTCAGGCAGGAGCGCATATCATCAACGACATCTGGGGTGCCAAACGCGATCCGCAAATGGCCGCAGTGGCTGCGCGCCATCAGGTTCCGATTATTTTGATGCACAACCGCGAAGACCGGAACTATCGGCATTTTTACGCGGATTTTGTCAAAGATTTGCGAGAATCTGTACAAATTGCACTAAATGCCGGAGTGCGCCACGACCAGATTATTCTGGACCCAGGCATCGGCTTTGCCAAGTCCTTGGATCAAAACCTGGAGACCATGCGAAGGCTGGATGATCTGGTCGGGCTAGGATATCCCGTGTTATTGGCGACTTCCCGCAAGTCGATGATCGGACACGTGCTTGACCTTCCAGTGGAGGATCGGATGGAAGGAACGGCCGCAACCGTGGCGTTGGGAGTAGCAAAAGGCTGCCACATGGTTCGGGTGCACGATGTGAAGGAAATGAAGCGTGTGACCACCATGATGGATGCGATGTTAAAAGGAGGCGTTCACATTGGATAAAATCTATTTCAATGGGATGTCGTTTTACGGTTTTCACGGTGTTTTTGCTGCCGAAGCGGAGTTGGGACAGCGCTTTTACGTAGATCTTGAACTTTCGCTTGATCTGTCCAAGGCCGGTGCGAGTGACGATCTGAACGATACGATCAATTACGCTGAAATTTTCACCTGTGTTCAGCAAATCGTGGAGGGTGAGCGTTTCAAGCTGGTAGAGGCTCTGACCGCCAATATTGCAGAAAAGCTGTTGCGCCAGTTTCCGTTGCAGGAAGCGAGGGTAAAGGTCACCAAGCCGAACCCTCCGATAAACGGGCATTATGATTCGGTGGCTATCGAGATGACTCGCAAAAGAGAGGATTATGCCCAATGACGGTATGCGCGTATCTAGCGCTCGGATCCAATCTTGGAGATCGTGCAGACAATTTGAAACAGGCAATTGAACGCCTTTCTCAACAACCAGGGGTACGGGTTGTGCGAGTGTCCAGCGTCTACGAAACCGATCCGGTAGGCAACGTCGAGCAGGACGCCTTTCTCAATATGGTGATCGCTGTAGAAACAGAGCATACACCGGAACAATTATTGGACACGGCCTTATCGATTGAACAGGAGCTGGGAAGAGTACGGACAATTCGCTGGGGTCCCAGAACGATCGACATCGATGTTCTGCTGTACGGACAGGAGCGTGTTCAGCTGGAGCATTTGCAGATCCCACATCCGGAGCTTACCAAACGTGCTTTTGTCCTGGTGCCTTTGCGCGATGTATGGCGAGATGAGACATTGCCCATATACAATCAGCCAATATCCAAATATCTTTTGTCACTGCTGGAGGATCAGAAGGGGGTACGTAAGTGGGGAACAATCGACTGGGAAACCGAATCCGGTCCTTTCGAAAATTAAAAGGGTATACACAGCAGGGACTTGCGGAAAAGCTGGGAGTGTCGCTCTCGTTCGTCGGCTCGCTGGAGCGGGGGACACGCGTTCCGACAGAACCGGTGCTGCGAAAGATCGCCAGCACTTTACAGATCGATGTAGAGGAATTATGTGATATAAATAATGCATGATGAATGGAAAGGCTTATCCCCTCTCCAAGCAACCGCACGTACGTAGTATGGTGCGATTTGGGAAACAGGAGGTCGAAAATAGATGAAGATCGGCGATATTGAATTGAAAAATAATGTAGTTCTTGCACCGATGGCAGGAGTGTGCAATCCTGCTTTTCGTTTGATTGCCAAAGAATTTGGTACGGGATTGGTCTGTGCTGAAATGGTGAGCGACAAAGGAATCGTGCACGGAAACAAAAAGACGATGGATATGCTGTATGTGGATGAGCGAGAAAAGCCGCTCAGCCTGCAAATTTTCGGTGGTGACAGGGAAACGCTGGTCAAGGCGGCAAAGCATGTCGATAAACACACCAACGCAGACATTATCGACATCAACATGGGCTGTCCCGTTCCGAAGATTACGAGCTGTGATGCCGGAGCTCGTTTGCTTTTGGATCCGGAAAAGATCTATGAGGTCGTTTCGGCCGTCGTGGATGCGGTTGACAAGCCTGTTACGGTCAAAATGCGTCTGGGGTGGGATGAAGACCACCTGTACGTGTTGGACAATGCAAGGGCAGTTGAACGCGCGGGAGGCAAAGCGGTTGCTGTTCACGGTCGTACGCGTGTGCAAATGTACAAGGGACATGCGGACTGGAGCTGGATCGGGAGGGTTAAGGAAGCTGTTTCCATTCCTGTCATCGGCAATGGGGATGTGGCAACACCTGAGGATGCCCGCCGGATGCTGGATACCACGGGATGCGACGGTGTGATGATTGGTCGCGCTGCGCTTGGTAATCCTTGGATGCTGTATCGGACCATTCAGTACCTGACCACCGGAACATTGCCGGGTGAGCCGACTGTGCGTGAAAAAATCGACATCTGCTTGCTGCATGCCCAGCGTCTGATTGCCTTGAAGGGTCCGCGTGTGGGTGTACTGGAAATGAGAAAGCACGCAGCTTGGTATTTGAAAGGCTTGAGAGGGGCTACGCATACCAAGAATCTGATCAATGCGGTGGAGACCGAAGAAGAGCTTCGTCGTATATTGAATGATTATGTCGAATGGGTTGAGAACTACGCAGATGATATGGAAGAACCGCTAGAATCGGCTCGTGATGAGGCGATTAGCTACTAAGACCCAGACATTGACAAGGGTTCCTTCATATCCTATAATATGCCGTAATATCGAGAACAGAGCTGCCAGTGAAACCTGGCAGCTTTACCTATGACTCCTCAGGAGAGTTAGCAAGCATCTGTATAATGCATAAAACATCTACATATAATCATTCGTACTTTACCCAGTGCGAATGGAATTTTTTATAAACGGGGGAATTGAATCATGTCTGAAAAAGAAGTGATCCTGACACCACAAGGATTGGCTAAGCTGGAACAAGAGCTTGAAGACTTGAAAACGGTTAAACGCAAGGAAGTAGCTGCGCGAATTAAAGAAGCGATCAGCTTTGGCGATATCAGTGAGAACTCTGAATACGAGGAAGCGAAAAATGAACAGGCTTTCATCGAGGGTCGTATTCTGACACTGGAGAAAATGCTCCGCAACGCTCGTATCATCACCAACGAGGATGTAGATACAGGCGTGGTCAGCGTAGGCTCCCGTGTCAGAGTGAAGGACTTGGAATTTGGCGATGTCGTGGACTATACGATTGTAGGATCAGCAGAATCTGACCCGATGAACAATAAAATCTCCAACGAATCTCCTGTAGGTCAGGCGCTCTTGGGCAAAGCCAAAGGTGCTGTAGTAGACGTTCAAGTACCTGCTGGTGTGATCCAGTACGAAATTCTCGATATCAACCTGTAATCAGGACTTCCGTGGCGTACCTTTTTTATAAAGGTACGCCGTATCGCTATTTATTCAAGTTTGTTTACTACTACTAAATTAGGGATTTTTTACGAGGAGTGAAAGGAAATGGCAAACGAACAAGACGTGCAGCAAGGCGAACAAGAACAACAAGAAGGTCTTCACGAGCTTCTTCAAGTACGTCACGATAAAATGAACCAATTGCGCGAATGGGGATACGACCCATTTGGTAAAAAGTTCGAGCAAACCCATCATGCCGATGAAATTGTGAAGGCATATGGAGAGAAAACCAAAGAAGAGCTGGAAGCCGAAGAGCCTGTCGTGACCATCGCTGGACGTTTGATGGCCAAACGCGCTATGGGTAAAGCCAGCTTTGCCCAGGTGCTCGATCGTTCTGGACAAATCCAGATCTACGTGCGTCAGGATACTGTGGGAGAAGATGCGCATAAAGTATTTGACCTCAGTGATATTGGCGATTTGATAGGCGTATCCGGGGTAGTCTTCAAGACCAAGACAGGCGAATTGAGCGTAAAGGCAAAGTCATTGACTTACTTGACCAAATCGCTGCGTCCACTACCAGAGAAATACCACGGTTTAAAGGATATCGAAACGCGTTACCGCAAGCGGTACGTCGATCTAATCGTCAATCCGGAAGTGCGTGACACGTTTATCACGCGTAGTCGGATTCTTACCTCAATGCGTCGTTATTTGGACAACCTTGGATATCTGGAAGTCGAAACACCGACACTCCATGCAATTGCAGGGGGAGCATCTGCTCGTCCGTTTATCACACACCACAATGCGTTGGACATGCAGTTGTATATGCGGATTGCAATCGAGCTGCATCTGAAGCGTCTGATTGTAGGCGGTTTGGAGAAGGTGTACGAGATCGGCCGCGTCTATCGCAATGAAGGAATCTCCACTCGCCACAATCCGGAGTTCACGATGATCGAGCTGTATGAGGCTTACGCGGACTTCCAGGACATTATGAAATTGACCGAAAATCTGATTGCGCATGTGGCGCAGGAAGTTTTGGGTACGATGAAAATCGAGTATCAGGGCAATACAATTGATCTCACTCCGCAATGGCGCCGTGTGCATATGGTTGACCTGATTAAGGAAAACCTGGGCGTTGATTTCTGGAAGGAAATGAGCGATGACGAGGCCCGTGCACTGGCCAAGGAGCATGGAGTAGCGGTTGAGCCGCATCATACGTTTGGTCATGTGGTGAATGAATTCTTCGAGCAAAAACTGGAGCATACCCTGATCCAGCCAACGTTTGTATACGGACATCCTGTCGCGATCTCGCCACTGGCGAAGAAAAATGAACAGGATCCTCGCTTTACGGATCGTTTTGAACTGTTTATTGTGGCGCGCGAACACGCCAATGCGTTTACAGAGCTGAATGATCCTATCGATCAACGTGAGCGCTTTGAAGCGCAGCTGCTGGAAAAAGAAGCGGGGAATGACGAGGCGCATGATATGGATGACGATTTCATTGAAGCGCTGGAATACGGTATGCCGCCAACAGGTGGACTGGGTATCGGGATTGACCGTCTGATCATGCTGTTGACGAATTCTCCATCCATTCGCGATGTACTGCTTTTCCCTCACATGCGCGCACGTGACTAGAGGAAACGTGATAAAAGTGAAGCCGCTTGAATATTTTCAAGCGGCTTTATAATTTTCACTTGCACTAAAAATGATTTGGTGGTATATTAATTCTTGCTCGCAGTTACATACCTCTTCATCCACTAGCGGGATGGTAAGCAGATTCAGAAAGTCACACTAAACAATTTGAGAAAGTTGTTGACAGATATCTGGGCTGCGTGATAACATTAAGAGGTTGTTGTGAAATTGCTCTTTGAAAACTGAACAGCGAAAGCGTTGATGAGTCTATCATGAAATGATTAGCCAGCTTTGAACCAGATACAAACTTTATTGGAGAGTTTGATCCTGGCTCAGGACGAACGCTGGCGGCGTGCCT
>NZ_JAFLPN010000046.1:0-24068 GCF_029870785.1 Brevibacillus sp. AY1 | reverse complement strand
TCGCTCGACTTGCATGTATTAGGCACGCCGCCAGCGTTCGTCCTGAGCCAGGATCAAACTCTCCAATAAAGTTTTGTATCTGGTTCAAAGCTGGCAAATCAATTCATGATAGACTCATCAACGCTTTCGCTGTTCAGTTTTCAAAGAGCGTTTCGTTTTCTCGTCAGCGTTTCGTTGCCGACCCTTTAAACTTTATCACGTCTTAGCCGGGAAATCAAGAGTTATTTTTAAAAAAGTGATGTTTTTTTCATTCTCTTTAAAAACACTCTCAAAAGCGACAAGAGTTATCATAGCAACTCCAATCAAAAAAAGCAAGCAAAAGATCAAGAAAAAATCACCCCCCCTTCCATTCTTTCAAAAATGGCATCAGTTCTTGTATGGAACGGATTACAATAGTCGGCCTGTATTCACTAGGAAGCACAGTTTCCGTTATGCCTTGCATTCTCCCGCTTTCCTTCCGCCGCTTTTCCCGCAACACTTGGACGACCTCATCGTCATGCGGTCGCTGTACAGGGAAAAGCGAGCTGGCCCTCTGCGAAAGACCCCTTTCTATTAGAACAGAGACAGCGTTGGCACGATTGGCCAGCAGTATATCGTGATCCAAACGATCCCCTACATGAGCCACTACTTTCCCTGCCAGCATATCCAGGATCACCGTGTCAGGCTTGCCCGTACCTGCTCTCTCCGGTGTGACGACCTCATCAAAGCAATCGAGCAGACTCAATGCTTGCATCACAGGTGCTTGGTATTTGTAAAAACCGTTTGTCACTGCAGCCAAAGCATAACCTTGAGCCTTCATCTCAAGCAACAGCTGTGGAATCTCCGGTTCAAGCAAATACACCTTGGGAGAAATAGAATGTTTTTGTACCAACTCCTCTATGTCAACAGACTTCTCGATGCCCAACTCTTGGCACAACCTGGCGAGCATCTCGTCCCAGTCATAAGCTTCCACGTACCTGCCTTGTTCCATTCGTCGCTCATGCTCAGCCGTCAGGGCGGAAACAGAGTCGTATGATTGGCCCAACTGACCGGAGACTGCAGCAGCAATCTCCGGGAATACCCATTTTGAAAAAGGATTTTGCATCAACGTACCATCCAGATCAAACGTAATCCATCGCCGACTCATTTTATCGCCCCCGAAGTAAGTCCTTCAATAAACTGCCTGGATGCAAACAAAAACGCTATGATCATGGGCAGAGAAGAAATCGTCAAGCTGGCAAACAGCAGATTCCATTCCGTGTCATACTCACCGAACAGCGTCAGCACGCCAAGCGGAATCGTGCTCAGCTCTTCGCTTTTTAAAAAGATGAGCGGGTAAAAGAAATCGTTCCAGACGCCGATCAACTGAACGATCGCTACGGTTCCAAGTGCCGGCTTCATCAAAGGGAGAATGATTTTATAATAAACCTGAAAGTTGTTGCACCCGTCCAATCGCGCAGATTGATCCAACTCGGTAGGCAACGTGCGAAAAAAACCATAAAACACGAATACGGCAAACGGTATTCCTCCAGCAACGTACAAAACGACCAAGGAAGTCAGTGTGTCAAGCAAGTTAAGCTGCAACATGATCATATAAAGCGGCAAAATGGCTAGCTTCATCGGCAACATCAACCCAACCATAAAGAAAAACAGAATGTAAGCATTCCAGCGAAACGTAAAGCGGGAAAGATAGAAGGCAGCTAACGAAGAGACAAACAAAATCAATATGACCGATAGCCCGCTTACGTAGATGCTATTCCATACGTACTTGCCAAAGCTCACCTTTTCCCAGACCAAAACGTAGTTCTCCAACGAAAAGTTGGAAGGCAGCCCAAGTGGCGAGGTAAGAATCTCCACATTGCTTTTCAGCGATGAGGAGATCATGAGAAAGAACGGATACAGTATAGATAGGGATACAAGCGACAAAATCAGGTATTTGGCAAACTGTCCAATTCGTCCCGCCATGCTCTCCTCCTATTGTTCAAATTCTTTTTTCTTGAAGAAAAACAGCAGCACAGCCGTTGCGCTGGAAATCATTAAAAAGAGTACGACAGCAAGGGCTGAACCTAAACCGATCGATTCTCCGCCATCTACAGAACCAAACGCTAAGCGGTAAAAATAGGTAGCCAATACATCGGTCGAATAGTACGGGCCCGCTTGCGAGCCTTGCATCGCAAAGATCAACTCAAACGTCTCAAACGCCCCGATAAAGGTAAGGATCGACATCACCATAATGGCAGGCATCGCCAATGGAATGGTAATCTTCAGCAACATCGTCAATCCGGATGCACCATCCATTTTGGCTGCATCGTAAATCTCCTGAGGAATTGCCTGCAGTCCTGCGAGAAAGATCAGCATGGAAAAGCCTAATCCGTACCAGCTATTGACCAGGATGATCGTATACAGTGCTGTATCGGGATCACCCAGCCAGGGACGCGCCCACTCTTCCAACCCGATGAATTGCAAAATCGTGTTAAGCGCACCGTACGTAGGATTCAAAATCAGGCTGAACAAAAAGCCGACGACGATCACGGATAAGAGCTTCGGCAGAAAAATAACCGTTTTAAAAAACTCTTTGCCGCGGATTTTGCTATTGATCAGCAAAGCGAGCAAAAATGCGACCGCCATTTTGAAAATAATTGTCCCCACGAAAAAGATGAGGTTGTGGCCAAAGGCTCGGCTAAAGGTTTCCTTGAACGGAGACTCCGTGAATAGGAGAACAAAATTGTCTAAACCGACAAACTCACCTCGTCGCATCCCTTGGAATGAGTAAAAACTGTTTAAGAATGCAGACAAAATCGGATATAGCTGGAACCAGATAAACAATACCAGGGCAGGCAGCAAAAACAGATGGACGAGCTGTTTTTTCCAATTGATGCGTTTTTGCTTGGGCACCTTGAGTTTTGGCTCAGTCTCTTTTTGCAAAACAGCCATACGCTCCAATCCCTCCTTCAACAAAAACTGTATGTGGCTCATCGGGAAGCAGACAACCAAGGTTAATCAGCAGACAAACCAAGCACAGATACAAAAGTGAAAACAGGTACAGCCAAGCGACTTGCCTGGACTGTACCTGCGTGTCCCTGCTGGTTAACCCGCTACTTCTTCGGCTGGAACCACTTTTCAAGCGAAGCCTGCGTATCCTCTGCCACTTTGTCTACCGCCAGCTGCCCAATATACATTCCCTGCAATGAATTCTCAAATGTCGTCTTGGTGGTAGGTGTGCCTTCACTAAAGTGAACAAGCATCATATAACTGGTCATGCTTTTTTCGCTTAGCTCGGTCATCTTTTTCAACATCGGATGCTGAGGCACTACCCCTGGGATCGCGCTAAGCCTGTTCAACTGATCACTGAACATCTGACCAAACTCCTTGGAAGCTAGGAATTGGATGAAGGCTTTTGCTTCCTCCGGGTGCTTGGTTGCCTTAGCTATTCCATAGGAGCCATCGACCCAGTTGATCATCGGTGTCTCGCCGCCTTTTTCCTTCGCCAGTGCCGGCATAATATCGAGCGGCAAGTCAGCGTTCAGGTTTTCAAATGTCTCCAGGCGGTGGCTGCCGTTGATGTACATCGCTGCTTTTCCGGTATAAAAGAGCGCTTGTGCATCCTTGTCGTCGATGGCGATGAAGTCTTTCGGGAAGTACGGCACCAGATCGCTCATCCGCTTGATCGACTCTTTAAACGCTGGGTCGGTAAAGTTAACCTCGCCAGATAGCAGCTTTTCTACATACTCCTCTCCGCCGAATGCGCTCGTCCCGATGACATTATGCGTGTACGAGAGCAAGTAAGCGGCCTTGCCTGCTTGCGCTACGGGAATAATACCTTTTTGAGAAAGGGCTTCGCATACTTGCAAAAACTCTTCCCATGTCGTTGGTGTCTGCAACCCGTGATCCTGGAAAAGCTGCTTGTTGTAGAAAATAACGGCTGAGTTGATGAAGAGCGGTACGCCGTATACTTTGCCATCTTCTCCACGAGCAGCATCCAGATAAGACTGCGGGATGTCTGCTACGCCCGGAACGTCGTCAATCGGCAGCAGATAGCCTGCATCAGCGATCGAAGCGGCACCTGCGTATGGACGAAGCTGCAAGATGTCAACTCCGGATCCCGCTGTCAGCGAGTTGGTCAAGATCGTATTGTACTCCGTAGATTTGAAAGAGCGAAAATTCACCTTCACGTGCGGATGCATCTTTTGAAACTCGGCAATAAAGCCTTCATACGCCTCTTTGTCCTCCGGGCGCCAGCTGTACATGACCAGTTCTACCGGATCCTTCTTTGCTTCTTCTGCCGCCGGCTGCGGCTGCTGTGCTGCAGGCGTCTGCTCAGCTGGAGCAGATGTGGATGCACCACCACCACTACATGCGGATAAAACAAACATCAGTACAGCGCTAAACAACCAAACCCCTACACGTCTCACTGTAAAATCGCCTCCACGTCAGCTATTTGTTGCCTGCCCATCTGTGTAATGCACTATGTAGTATTATTTTATAATATTATAATAATTCAGGAAATATTTTTTCAATCTTTATTTTAATATTTCCGAAAACAACCATTAAAAAAAGAGACAGACGTGTTGTCTGCCTCTTTTCGAAACGGTGTACGAGACCGTTTCTTACATCATGCCCATACCGCCCATGCCACCCATATCCGGCATGCCCATAGGAGCTTTGTTTTCTTCTGGTTTGTCCGCGATTACCGCTTCTGTAGTCAGGAACATAGCCGCTACAGATGCAGCGTTGGAGAGTGCGGAGCGAGTTACTTTCGCAGCGTCTACGATACCTGCTTCGAGCATGTTAACATACTCTTCGCTGGCTGCGTTGAAACCGATGCCTACAGGCTCTTTTTTCAGACGCTCTACGATTACAGAACCTTCCAGTCCTGCGTTCGCTGCGATTTGACGAACTGGCTCTTCCAGGGAGCGGAGTACGATTTGTATTCCTACTGCCTCTTCGCCTTCTACTTTTACAGCTTCAACAGCTTTGATTGCATTGATCAGAGTAGTACCACCACCAGGTACGATACCCTCTTCTACCGCTGCGCGAGTAGAGTTGAGCGCGTCCTCGATGCGGAGCTTCTTCTCTTTCAATTCAGTTTCAGTAGCTGCACCCACTTTGATAACCGCTACGCCGCCAGCCAGTTTCGCCAGACGCTCTTGCAGTTTTTCACGATCGAAATCGGAAGTGGTGTCTTCGATTTGTTGACGGATTTGCGCTACGCGGCCTTCGATAGCAGCTTTGTCGCCAGCACCTTCAACAACCGTTGTGTTTTCTTTGGTAACCACGATTTTGCCTGCGCGGCCCAGTTGTTCCAGCTTGGTGGATTTCAGATCCAGACCCAGCTCTTCTGTGATCACTTCGCCACCAGTCAAAGCAGCGATGTCTTGCAGCATTGCTTTGCGGCGGTCGCCAAAGCCAGGAGCTTTAACCGCTACAGCTGTGAAGGTACCACGCAGTTTGTTCACTACGAGAGTAGCCAGCGCTTCGCCTTCCACATCTTCTGCGATGATCAGGAGTGGTTTGCCGCTTTGTACAACTTGCTCCAGTACAGGCAGAACTTCCTGGATGTTGGAGATTTTTTTATCTGTGATCAGGATGTAAGGGTTGTTCAGAACCGCTTCCATCTTGTCAGTATCCGTGATCATGTAAGGGGAAGCGTAACCACGGTCAAATTGCATACCTTCTACTACTTCCAGCTCTGTAACGAAGCCTTTGGACTCTTCAACAGTGATAACGCCGTCTTTGCCCACTTTTTCCATCGCTTCTGCGATCAGGTTTCCTACCTCTTGATCGTCAGCAGAAATGGCCGCTACTTGTGCGATCGAGGATTTGTTCTCAACCGGCTTCGCGATAGATTTGATTTCTTCTACAGCAGCGCGAACTGCTTTTTCCATACCGCGACGGATTACCATCGGGTTGGCACCAGCGGTTACATTTTTCAGACCTTCACGGATCATAGCAGCAGCCAGAACCGTTGCAGTCGTGGTACCGTCACCAGCGATGTCATTTGTTTTGGTCGCAACTTCTTTAACCAGCTGCGCACCCATGTTTTCGTAAGCGTCTTCCAGCTCGATTTCTTTCGCGATAGTTACACCGTCGTTGGTGATCAGCGGGGAACCGAATTTTTTCTCCAGTACCACGTTGCGTCCTTTTGGACCGAGTGTTACTTTTACCGCGTTTGCCAGTGTTTCCACACCACGGAGCATCGAGCGGCGAGCGTCTTCAGAGAACTTGATTTGTTTTGCCATCTGATCTCTACCTCCTGCTTTATGTGTTTTCCAATCGTATTCCTATGTGAAGAGCTAGTTAACCGATGATCGCCAGGATATCGGATTCGCGAAGCACCAGATATTCTTTGTTATCCACTTTCACTTCAGTGCCGGCGTACTTGGAGAAAATTACCTTGTCGCCTTCTTTTACTTCCAACGCGATGCGCTCGCCGTTGTCAGCAACACGACCAGAGCCTACAGCGATAATGCGGCCTTCTTGCGGTTTTTCCTTTGCCGTGTCAGGCAGAACGATCCCGCTTGCGGTCGTTTCGTCTTTGGAGATAGCTTCAATTACCACACGGTCACCCAATGGCTTCAGCACTAAAAACACCCTCCTCAAAAAATGTAGGTTAGAAAGTATGTGTTGTTAGCACTCAACTTGAGCGAGTGCTAACACCCAATTCCTATAATAATGAATCACCTTTTACTTTGCAAGTAGTTTCCCTCACTTTTTTCCATCTATCAGTTCTTTCAACTCTCTCTAGCAGTTGGCATTTTTCTAGCAACGAGGTTCTAGCAAAAAAACGGGCTCATATAATCAAAGCATAGAGTTCAGTCCAGACGTCCAAGGAGGGACCCTGAAATGCGCAATTGGTTTTTACTTGGTGTGATTACACTTACGATGGTCGGGATCACACGACTTATCTCTTGGGACAATTCCTCAACGGTTCGGGTAAACGTCAATCCTGCGGCCATCTATTGGGACGGTCAGGAAATTAACGCCAGTACCCTGTCGGCTGACAGGCAGAAAGACGGAAAATCGCTCCCCGCCACCCTGGAGTATCAGGGAACCTTGTACGTTCCACTTTCTCTGATCGGGGAACAGCTCGACAAGCAAGTCGGATGGGACCAAAAGAGTTCAACAGCCTGGGTGGGTAAAGCGCCTGAAGCTTCATCCCCTACTATGGTGGCGGATGCGAGCGCGATAAAGCCTGCGGTAACCCAGGCAGCTCCCCCTGCCAAAGCTGAGCCAAGTCAGCCTGTGTCCGCTCCCAAAAAGACAGGCGCTGTTGTCGAACCGGCTTACGAGCTATTCGGATTAAAGCTCGGCATGTCAGCCAAGGAAGTCACTGATCTGCTTGGCGAGCCTGATCGCATGGAACCGAGCAGCCTCGGCTATCAATGGTGGATCTATAACAAGGATTATGCCTCCTATCTCCAGGTGGGCGTCGTGGATGACAAGGTCGTCGATCTGTATTCCAACGCTCCTTTGGCAAAGCTGGGCGGCACAGGTATCGGAGCCAGCCTGAAATCGATTGAAAACAAACACCCGCTGCAAAATATCGTTACCTTTTCGTATATGGGAGCAAAAGTCCAGATCACCAACCAGAAGCATCAACGCCCGCTGGTTATGAAAGACAGCAAGCCGGTGATCTATTACCTGGATCAGCAAAACAGCAGCAAGGTAACAGCTGTGCGGATGATGGATACAAAAATGCTGCTGCGCGGCGGTTTTTATGAAACGAAATGGACGTACACCGGACAAGCTCCCAACTTCGATCCTCCGGCGCTCACGGTGAAGCAAAGAGAGCTGGTCAATGCCGCGTACGAGCGACAAATCCTGGATCTGGTCAACGTCACCCGCTACCGCTACAAGCTGCCACCGCTCCAATGGCACGGCGAAGCTGCAGAAGTGGCCCGGAAGCATAGTCAGGACATGGCCAACCACGACTTCTTCGACCATGTCTCGGCAACTACTGGCCTGGATCCTTTCGCTCGCCTGAAGCAAGCCAACATCCGCTACACGATGGCAGGTGAAAATATCGCAGCTGGCTATCCCGACGCGATTGAGGCCCATGAAAGCTGGATGAACAGTCCCGGACACCGTAAAAACGTCCTGGAAAAAGGCTTCTCCCAGCTCGGTGTCGGAGTGATCACCGATTATTACACGCAAGCTTTCCTGACTATCTCCAAGTAACCGTGCTTCGCCACACCTTTTTTCACAAGCCGGGTTTCTTTTACTTGGGCAGGCGGAGCTGCACGCGTAACGCGTCTACTTTTGCAGAAAACTCGACGACGACGGTCTCGTATTGCTTGGTATGCAAAATCAGCCACGGTGCCCGCCTACCCGTTTTCGGCATGACCACAAACATCGCCGCGATCTGTGTATCAAGACGCGAAGGTTTATGCACCAATCGTTTGGGCGGCACCAAAGGAATTTTCACGATCATGGCGTGTTCCAAAACTGGATTCAGCTCCAGTACCCGACCACTCACACTGTCTAGAATCTTGCCCGCCTGATCCTGAAAGGTTGCAGAATTGGGAAACGTCTCGACGACCTGCTGCTTGTCCGTATCAAACAGTTCTACGCGCTCCGACTGATCAGCCAGCTCTACCGGTTTTGCCATCGCGCCTGCATGAGCCGGTGAAAACAGCAGTGCCAAAGAAAGAATAAGCCACATACGACCACCTCCCCATTGCTCCGTACTAGTATGTCTTATGAGAAGCTGTCACATCCTATTTTTTGAAACCGCATAAGAAAAAGTCCCCTGCACTTGTATCAGGGGACTTGCCTTTTTAGCGGCTTACTTCATCCGCTTCCATGTTATATTCCTTTTCCCATTGTTCTTGTTCCTTCAGCTGCTTGCGATAGACAATCCGGGACAGCCAGGTGCTGATCTCGTATAAAAGCAAGAGCGGGATCGTCACCAGGACGTCACTCATAATATCAGGCGGTGTCAGCGTAATGGCGATCACAGCCAGGATAAAATAGGCGTAGCGTCTCATTTTGGCAAGTCTCATCGGATTGAGGATCTTCAAGCGAGTAAGAAACATCACGACAATCGGCAATTGAAAAAGCACTCCGAAAGGGATCACCATGTTAAACATGAAGCTGAAGAATTCTCCGATGCCGTAATTGGGATTAATCCCCATGCTTCCAGAAAGATTGGACATGAATTGCATCAGCATCGGGAAGACGATGTAGTAGCCAAATAGAAGTCCCATGATAAACAACAGGAACGCTGCCGGAATGAAGTACAGCGTACCGCGGCGCTCAGTCTCCCGCAGACCCGGGGAAACAAAACGCCAAATGTGATACAGTGCTACGGGCAGTACCACAACGACTCCTACCAGGACAGCCACCTGCATGTACACACGCAGGGCGTCAGATGGATGAAGCGAGATGATCGGAACGCCGTCAGCAATCGGTTGTTGCTTTAAATACTCAATCAGCGGACCAGCCAAAAAGAAGCCGGCAATCAACGCAACAATAAAAACGGCCAACACCCACATGATTCGCTTGCGCAACTCTGTCAGATGCTCAACCACTGTCATTTCTTGTTCGGTCATGGAACCCACCTTACCCAATTACGCCTTATGCTGTCCTTGTTCAGCTTGCAGACGCTCTTGTTCTAGCTTTGCGCGGATTTCTTTTTCCAGGCGTTCACGCTCGAGACGCTCCCGAACCTCCCGCTCGATTCTCTCACGATCCAAAGCATCCTGATCCGCAGCGGCTGTCGTCTTGTCAGTTGAAGTTGCGGCGGTAGTTGCGGTTGTTGCAGCAGGGGCAGGCGTTGCCGTTTTCGCTGCTAGCTCCTTGGCCTTCGCCTTATCATCTTCTTCATCATCGTCGCTGGTCAGGCTGCGCGTGGCATTTTTAAACTCCTTGAGGGTATGTCCCACTGCCCGCCCCAGCTCCGGAAGCTTCTTAGGTCCAAATAATACAAGTGCCAAAACCAAAATAAGAATTAAACCAGGAATTCCAATCGTACTCATCTTGTTTCACTCCTTTATCCTGTTATATGCCAGTCTAACCAGCTAACACTTGCGTAAACCGCCATATCCCAAACGCGTCATATCCGACTCTTCAATGCGCTCCCCTGCAAGGATGCGCGGCAAAAATACATCAAACGACGTAAACGGCTCATGCATGACAGCCCCTGGAAGACCCAAAACCGGGATCTCTCCGTAGTAGGATACCAACAGCATCGAACCCGGCAGCATCGGTGTTCCATAGCGCACAATCTGCGCGCCTACCCCTGCAATCGCTCCCGGAGTCCGGTCGTCCGGATCGACAGACATCCCGCCTGTGACCAACACCAGGTCCACTCCTTGATCCAGGAACCATTTGATCTCTTTCTCAATCGCCTCTTTATCGTCAGGCGCAAAGCGCTGTTCGACCACTTCAGACCCGAGTGCCTCTACCTTGGCGCGAATAGCCGGACCAAACTTGTCGGCAATTCTTCCGGTAAATACTTCGCCACCTGTGGTGACCAGACCTACCCGTTTCTTCAAAAACGGCTTTACCTGCACAATCGGACCTGCAAAGGTTTGGGCCAGCTGCTCCAGCTCTACAATGCGCGCTTCCTCCATGATCAGCGGAATGATTCGAGTCGCTGCCAGCGTATCTCCTGGCTGTACGACCTGATCGCCATAAATCGTAGAAAACGCAATGCCCTCCAGTGCATTCAGGGCATGTACAGCTTGTTCATTGATTTTGGCAAGTCCCTTGTAAGCTGCCTTCATCGACACTTTTCCTTCATACGGCTCTGTCAGCGTCAAGCCTTCTCCAGAAACGGCCTGCGCAATTCGAATTCCCGCTTCTTCTTCGTGGATAAAGCCTTCTGGCATTTCCAGTACGTAAATATGCTCCTTCCCGATCGAGAGCAGCGGTTCAATATCTTCTGCCGTGACGACATGTCCTTTTTTGAACAAGCGCCCTTTAAATTCACCAGGAAGAATTTGAGTCATATCGTGCGGAAGCATCATGCCGATGGCCTCGCGTACCGGCACTTCCCGCATCTTCGGTTTTTCTACCAACCGTATCCTCCCCAATCTTCATTGGCCTCACCCGTTCCCTGCAAGATATGCAGAGCATCGGAAAGCATGTCTCCAATTGCGTTAAAGCAAATCTCTACACCCTTCGGATTTCCCGGAAGGTTGATGATCAAGGAGTTGCCGCGGGTACCTGCTACCGCACGTGTCAGCATAGCACGACGCGATTGTTGGAGTCCAGCACGCCGCATCTCTTCAGCCAGCCCCGGAACAGGCCTGTCCATGACCCAAGCTGTCACCTCTGGCGTTACGTCACGCGGACTGAGTCCAGTGCCTCCAGTCACGATTAGCAGATCGCATTTTTCCCGATCCACCAGTTCAATCATATTTTCTTTCAGATCTTCCATATCATCAGTAACAGCGCGGTATATAGCTACGTCAACCTGCAGCCATTCACGAGTCAGTTGTCGAATAATCGGAATTCGGTCGTCCGCTCGCTCACCTCTCGCGATCGAATCACTTGCCGAAATCACTCCTACCTTCCATCTACCCACAGCTCATACCTCCGTTTTATCATTCGATAGTATTGTACACTTTTTTGTCCGTGCTGTAGATACCGCTGGCAGAAAAGAGCGCTCTGACACAAAACCTTCACGAATGGAAACAACCTTCTTCTGTGACAATCCCATCCAATAAAATATCGTGGGGCTCCAAGGGCACCTCATCCACCACCTGCAAAGAGAAGCCGACTCCGAGTAAAAAAGGACGGTGCGAGTGCGACAGGCCATCGAGAAAGCGATCGTAATATCCCGCTCCGTACCCCATTCTGCCACCGCGCAAATCAAATGCCACACCTGGAACCAAAATGGCATCCAGCCGACTACAATCCATCACCACTGCTTTTGCCGGGTCCGGCTCCCAAATCCCGTACACCCCTTGCTTCAGCATATGAGGTCCGTCATATCGATACGGAACAAGGCGACGCTCTGCCGAAATGGTCAGGGGCAGCCATATCTCTCCCCCTCGTTTCCTAACCTCTTCGACAAACGGCAGAATGTCCAGTTCCTCCCCAAATGGATGAAAAGCCATGATCACTTTCGCTTTTTTCAGCTCTTCACAGTCGAGCATCCATTCGCAGGCTCTTTGCGAAAAAGCTTCTCGGAGCTCTGGCGACAGCAGTTTTCGTTTTTGCAGCAAATGACGGCGAAGCTCTTTTTTATCCATGCTTTTATCCTCCCCGCATCTGGCGTATACGTCAGGAACAGGTCTACAGACTTGTCCCGCGCTCGCTCTCTAAGCTACACTTGAATATAGTATATAAAGAGGTGAAACAGATGATCTTGCTGCAAGCTGAACATATAGAAAAAACGTACGGAGTCGAGACCATTTTACAGGACATTTCTCTGCAAGTACAAACCGGAGAACGCGTCGGTCTGGTCGGTGTCAATGGTGCGGGAAAATCAACCCTGATGAAGATCCTGTCGGGAGAATTGAGCTGCGACAGCGGCATTGTGCGGATTCCCAAGGATGTCTCGATCGGCTATCTGGCGCAAAATGGCGGTCTGGAATCGGAACGCTCGATCTGGGACGAGTTGCTCAGCGTATTTTCGCATCTGCAAAAGGAAGAGCGTGATTTGCGCGAGCTGGAAGCCAAGATGGGGGATTCCACAGTAATCGCCGACGAAAAGCGCTATCAGCAAATCATGGAGGATTACGCGCGCCGCTTTGAGGCATTCAAGGAAAAGGGCGGTTACAGCTATGAAGGCTCCATCCGTGGCGTCTTGCATGGTTTGCGCTTTGCCGACATGGACTACACGACCCCGATTCGCACGCTGAGCGGCGGTCAGAAGACGCGCCTGGCTTTGGCCAAGCTGCTTTTGCAGTCTCCTACCATCCTGCTGCTGGACGAGCCTACCAACTATCTGGATATCGAAACACTCACATGGCTGGAGAGCTATTTGCAAAACTACCAGGGCGCCATTCTCGTCGTCTCCCACGACCGCTACTTCCTGGACAAGCTGGTCACGGTCGTCTACGAAATTGAGCGGACCCGCGCAACCCGCTATGTCGGCAACTACAGTCAATTTCTCGATCAGAAGGCTGCTCGTCTGGAACAGGATTTGAAACGCTTCGACAAGCAGCAGGAGGAAATCGCCAAGCTGGAGGATTTCATCGCCCGCAATATCGCTCGCGCTACGACGACCAAGCGGGCACAAAGCCGGCGCAAAACGCTGGAAAAAATGGACCGCCTGGATAAGCCGATCATGAGAAACAAGTCGGTACACTTTTCCTTCGACGTCGCCAAGATGAGCGGAAATATCGTCATGAAAGCGAACAATGTCGCGATCGGTTACCCTGATGCTGTCCTCTCCTCCGGGCTTACTTTTGAGATCGAACGGGAAGAGAGGGTCGCACTGGTCGGTCCCAACGGTATCGGCAAATCAACGCTGCTCAAAACTATCGTCTCTCAGCTACAAGCGTTGAGAGGTGATATTCAGCTCGGCAGCAACGTCACTATCGGATACTACGACCAGGAGCACCGGAATTTGAATGAACGCAGTACCGTACTCGGTGAAATCTGGGACGAATACCCGCAAATGCTGGAAAAAGACGTGCGCACCTTGCTCGGCAACTTCCTGTTTAGCGGCGACGATGTGCAGAAGAAGATCTCGGATCTATCAGGCGGTGAACGCGCTCGCGTCTCCTTGGCCAAGCTGATGCTCAAACAGGCCAATTTTCTGATCTTTGACGAGCCGACCAACCATCTGGACATCTACAGCAAGGAAGTGCTGGAGAACGCACTCGATGAATATCCCGGTACGATCCTGTTCGTCTCCCATGACCGCTACTTCCTCAACAAAATCGCAAGCCGTGTGCTGGAACTGTCTGCAAATGGCGTAACCAGCTATCTGGGCAACTACGATTACTACGTGGAAAAGAAACAGGAATTGGCCGAGCTGGCAGCCGAACAAGTCGCCCTACAGGCAAAAAAGACAGGAGCTGCTCCTGTCCAGACAGAAAAAAGCTCCTACGAGCTGGATAAAGAGGCAAAACGACGCGAGCGTCAACGCCAGCGCCGTCTTGAAGAGATCGAAGAGACGATCCAGATGCGGGAAACCGCGATCAGCAAATGGGAAGAGGAATTATGTCTTCCCGAGGTCTACAGCGATCATATGCAAGCCAAGGAGCGAAATGATCAGATCCAGGCTGCAAAGGAAGAGCTGGAGCTGCTGTACGATGAGTGGAGCCAGCTCTCCCAGGAGTAAAGCCATCAGTCACCCACATCCCTGAGCTTCGTTCCTTCTGGCGGTACATCCGTCATCGGTCCGTTTCCGAGCGCCGCATAAAGCGCAGGTACGACCAAAAACATGATGCAGGTAGCAGCCGTCACAATTCCGGAATCATTCAAGACAAGACCTGCGAGCGAACCCGCGATCACCCCTGCAAAGCCTTTGACCAAATATGGGTAATCGAGTGCCAGATGTCGCAGGAAGCGGTCATTTTTCAAGGACAGCAAGCCCAGTATGATGAGCGATACGACAAATACCTTGCTCCAGATCGAGACGCGAATCAAGCGGATATTCATCTCCAGCTTGCGTTCCACCATCTGGGCTACTTCCATCCAATTGCCGGATACGATCTGCTGCGATACGCGTCCCACATGCGTCAATGGCTGATCGGTCAGCAAGCTGCCTGCCATGAGAACAAGCACACCACCTGCGAGGCCACCTGCCAACAGCAGGAGGCCTTTTTTTCCCAGCGTCCAGCCTTGAAGACGTGTCCCCGCTACAAAAAAGCCAATCATCCCCGCAAGAAAGCCCCCTGCATCCGTCCCAAGATCAGGCGCTACCATGTAGTAGAGTACAGTTGCGAACAGAATGGCCGAGCTCACAGGAAGAATATGCCTTCTCCACCCTCGACTTCTCTGTCTGGCTGCGAACATCTGGTACAGTGCTGCCACGAACAGAGTGGCAGCTCCGATCAAAACGCCTTCATACTCATTCCCCAGCCCGTAAAATCTGGCCCCAATAACCGGGTCATACCCCAAATAAGACTGCCGCATCAGCGTCGCTCCCGTCCATCCGTCCAGCAGCAGCCCGAATACAGTCAATCCGCTGACAATCGCCACTGTGCGAGACAATGGAAAGCTTTCCAGGACAAAGGCAAGAAGCAAGGAAACCATGATCAGGACGCCCAAAACGACTGGCCCGGCTACCTGCCAGGACACGGCAGCTTCGACCAGAAGCAAAAAGGGAAACCAGAGCATGGCCAGCAGCGCTAGCCTTACTCCTCTACGTACACGTTCGCCTCTCTCTCCTTCATGATTTTTTCTCCCCCATATCCAGAGGATGACCGCGCTGGCTAGCGTAATCATCTGCAGCATGACATACGTGTACAGTACGGAGGAACGCGTAGCATACGTATGGTGAATGTACTCCACCTGCCTGAAAAGGTCTGTTACATCCTGTCCATTCTGTTGTACACGAAATGCGTGACCTGTGACCCCTTCAGGCATCGGGACTTTCAACCAGTTCAGAATCGAAGGCAGTACATCCAGTCCACTGACCAGCCCTGGCTGTCTCGTAGTGGAAGAGGTAATCAGGCCATGCTCCTCTCCCCGCCAGATCATGATTGGAGTCAGCAGCTTCTTTTCCTGGACTGCCTTGGCGTGAACAGCTGGCGAAACGAGCATGACCATCTGGTTGTCCCTGCGAGCGGAGAGGAGGTGATCGAGAAACGCGGAAAACTCGGTTAAGACACGTTCGTATTGTCGAGCAAACTGACCGGACTCCATCTCGTCTGCCAGCTGATAAAGTCGAGACAGATCGGACAGCTGAACCACAATGACGCCAGAACGGGTGTCCTTCAGGATGTTTTCCTCCAGGTAGGAGTAATTCGTTTTTACGCCGTAAGGATACCCTGCCACAGACTGAAGCGTTGAGCTGGAAACATCCCCATCAGGCACACGCCCCTGCTCGTCCATCGCAAACAAAACGGCGTGACGTTGCCGTACATCCCCATGATCACCATTTCCGTAAGCTGCAATCGGTACCTGGTGTGTTGCCAGCGTGCTACCCAGCAAACCGATTCGCGGTGTGTATGGCTTGTTCTGATTGTCTGTCAGCAGCCGGAAAATACCGGGAAACACGATGTTTGCTCCCGTATGGTCAAGCCCCAGATCTGCGGCGTGTTCACCTGCCGTCTTTTTGGTAGGCAACGCTTCATCGAAATGATAGGCCGTACCGCTTCGGTCCGTATACAGGGCTTGGGAGCCTCCTCCCATCAGCAGGTAGGTATTGGCTGCATTTCGTGTCCCCGGCGTGCGCGCAGACATCGCCCCTGCCCCGGCATCATCCATCCACCTATCCACATGTGGATATTTCCGAAGCTCCTCCAAATCGAAAAAAGACATCCCCTCCACGAACAGCACAATCACCTGTGATCCTTGCGATGGCTGGATTGCATCCGATTTTTGCGCAAAGGAAAGCAGCAGTAAAACTGACAGAAAAATAAGGCATTTTCTCATCATCTTGTATCCCCCTGTTGATAACTGCACCCGCTTTATCCACATATTCCACAGAAGAATCCACAGGTTCCAGGCCATTTTCCCGGTCATTTTTCATAGTTATCACCAGTATTCACAGGGGAAGGGAAGAACAGACAAAAAAGTTATCCAAAGTTTGTGGATAAGAAAGAGAAACCCCTTTTGTTATTGACTGTGCTTTGGTGGAGGAGAGGAAAAACGAACAGAGAAACAAGTTACGCTCTTTGCTTTTACCGAGCGGAAATGAAAAACGGGAGTTTGTCCCAAAAAGGAACAACCCCCGTTTTATTATCATTCATGCTCAGACAGCGACAGTCCAGGTACACCGTTGAGATTCAGCCCTGCAAACTCTCCTTTTTCATAGCGAATAAAGCCAGCTGCCGCGATCATGGCCGCGTTGTCGGTACACAGGGAGAGTGGCGGAATGACTAGCGGTACACCTTCCTGTTGACATCGCGCTTGCAGCCGCTCACGCAGACCACGGTTTGCCGCCACACCACCAGCCAGCAATACCTGCTTCGCTCCGAATTCCCGGACGGCGCGCAGCGTTTTTTCCACCAGAACCTCAGTGACCGAATCTTGAAAGCTGGCAGCCAGATTGGCCGGCTGAATCGTTTCGCCGCGCTGCGCCGCATTATGCAAGGTATTCAAAACAGCGGATTTAAGACCACTGAAGCTGAAATCATAGGAGTTCGGCTCTAGCCAGGAGCGAGGAAGGGGTACATTGGGTTCCCCTTCCAACGCCAGACGATCGATGTGCGGACCACCCGGATAAGGCAGGTTGAGCGCACGGGCTACCTTGTCGTAAGCTTCCCCGGCTGCATCGTCTCTCGTCTCGCCCAATATCTCAAACTGACCGTGCCCCTTCATCCAGACCAATTCCGTATGTCCCCCTGATACGACCAGGGCAATCAGCGGGAAATCCATCTCTTCCACCAAACGATTGGCGTAGATATGCCCTGCTATATGATGGACCCCGATCAGCGGGATGCCACGTGCCAGCGAAATGGCCTTGGCTGCCGCCACCCCTACCAAAAGGGCACCGACAAGACCGGGGCCGTACGTGACCGCGATAGCGTGGATATCCTCGAGTTTTTTGTCTGCATCGCGCAGCGCTTCTTCAATCGTCAGCGTGATATTCTCCACGTGACGCCTGGAAGCCACCTCCGGCACGACACCGCCAAAACGTTTGTGAATATCGGCCTGGGAGGCGATCACATTGGACAGGACCTCACGTCCGTCTCTTACGACAGATGCCGAGGTCTCGTCGCAGCTCGTTTCAATACCCAAAATATAAGTCGGGCCACCCGATTCCTTGTGTGCCTGAAAAGCTTGCTTTACGCGCTGTTCGTAGCGCGATAGGTTCGTATTGTTCATTGCAAAGTCACCCACATAATAATGGCATCCTCGTTGTTATCCGAATAATATCGTTTCCTGACCCCATGTTCCTTAAAGCCCAGCTTGACGTACATGCTGCGTGCTACCGTGTTGGAAGGCCGCACTTCAAGCGTCATGCTTTTTGCCCCGAACATCACCGCAACACCCATCATTTTTTGCATCATCCGGACGCCGATCTTCTGTCCGCGATACGAGGGATGAACAGCCACATTCGTAATATGCGCTTCATCCAGGATGATCCACATCCCGCAGTAAGCGACCACTTTATTCTCATGCAAAGCGACGACATAACGAGCGTTGGGATTTTTCGTCAGCTCGTTGACAAAGGCATCATGCGGCCAAGGAGTCGTGAACGACAGTCGTTCCAGCTCGGTGACGGCAGGAATATCCTCAAGCGTCATAAAACGGAATCCAAGCTCAAACTTTTGTTCCATATGATTACTCCTTTACCGAACCCTCCTGCTTTTGGGCCATCCATTTCGCTTCTGCTTCCGCCAACTGGAGATATTCTGGGACCAGCTCATGCACATTGCCGCTCTCCTGCAGCTGGCGCATGGCCAGGTAGCCGATGTGGGCTGCCCGAGGATGGTTAAACGCAGGAGTAGCAAAGCGTGCCTGCTCCCCCAATACCTGCTCGATCGTCTGACGATGCATGCGCACGTCCTCTCCGAGAAAGAGTATCGGCTCCCCAGAAGCCTGATCTCGCAGGAGGGGCAGCCACTCTTGCAGCAGAATGATTCTTTCCTTCTCGTGCACATGGGCCACCTGCATATCCTGCGCCTTAAAGCAGCCCGAGTAAACCTGCCCTCTGCGTGCATCAAACAAGGGCACAATCAATCCCGGAAAGCCCAGCGCATTCATGGCAATCGTCTGCAGGCTGGAGACGCCTATGATCGGCAAGCCGAGTGACCAGGCGATGCTTTTGGCCGAAGCAACCCCGATGCGTACCCCGGTATACGAACCAGGTCCGTTCGCTACCCCAATCCCGCTCAATTCCTCCGGTGACGTATTCGTAGCGTCGAGCAGCTCGCTTACACAATCCATCATGTGAACAGAGTGGTTTTTCTGCTGATTGGTCGTCATCTCGGCCAGGACCCGTTCTTCCTCCACTACGGCTACACTTAATACCAGATTGGATGTATCAATCGCCAGTACGCGCATCAAAAATCAAACTCCTCACACAATCTCACGTAGCGCTCTCCCTGCGGCACCATCTCGACTAAGCGCTGCTCGTCGCTGATCCTGCGCAGGTAAATCGTCAAACGCTCCGGCGGCAAGACATCCTCGATCAAGGATGCCCATTCCACCACACATATTCCTTCACCAAAAAAATAGTCATCCAGGCCTAGCGAATCCACATCATCCCCGACCCGGTAGACGTCCATATGGTACAACGGCAAGCTCCCCTGATACTCTTTTATGATGGTAAAGGTCGGACTGTTCACCACACTCCGCACTCCCAATCCTCGTGCCAGCCCTTGCGTAAACGTCGTTTTGCCTGCCCCTAGATCGCCCTCCAGCGCCAACAGGTCTGCGGGCTGCAGGAAGACGGCCAGGCGCTCGGCAAAACGCTGTGTCTCTTCCACTCCTGTGAGTGTCCACTGGTACGCCACTGCCGTCATCTCCTCTCTCCATCCACATGTCCAAAGTGGTTGAAGCCCGCTTTAGGCAGCACTTTTCGCTGGCCCTCACGCACAATCACCACAGCTGTTCCTTGTGCTTCTACTCGTCCGATCACCGTAAACGGTATATATTGCTCTGCAAATCGGCCTGAGAGATCAGCCAAACTGTCTGCCTCAATGGTTCCAACCAGCTGGTAGTCTTCTCCGCCATACAGCGCCCAATCCAACGGATCCTTGCCGCGCTGCCGGGCATAGGTTCGAGCTGCTTCCAATATCGGGATGTGATCCACCTCGACGACAATTCTCACGTCGCTGGCCTCGGCAATTTCCCACAGCTCCGATGCCAAGCCATCGCTCACATCGTTCAAGGCCCCGCACGCTTCAGAAGCTTGCAGCAATCTGCCCGCATTGATTTGGGCAGCCGGTCGTTGATGGGCAGCGATCAGCTCCTGCCCACCAGCTTCACCTTCCTGGCGTTCTTGGTTCAGCAGCAAGTCAAGACCAGCAGCAGAACTGCCGACATGCCCGGTCACAAAAACGAGCTGTCCCGGTGAAGCCTGGGAACGACGAATAGCGCGTCCCTTTTCCACCTCTCCAAGCACCGTCACAGACAGGTGCAGCGAGACTGGCGAGGAGACCGTATCCCCTCCGATGACACGCACTCCGTACTGTTCACACGCTTCGTAGATCCCATCGTAGATTTGCTCGTACTCGTCTTTTGTCCAGTTCGGGGATACCGCAATGCTGATCAGTGCGTACCGAGCAATGCCCCCCATGGCTGCGATATCGCTGATATTGCTGATGACCGCCTTGTAGCCGATATCAGCAGGCTTCATCGTCTCCTTCAGAAAATGCACAGTCTCTGTCATTGCATCGCAACAAGCCACGACTTCCATCTCTTGCGCCGGGGTAAAGACGGCAGCATCATCCCCGATCCCGACAGTAAGGCCGTCACCTTCTTGTCCGTTCGAACGGCTCGTCCATTGCCGGATCAAGGAAAATTCATCTTGTGCCACCCGAAACGCTCCTTTGCTGCATAGTTAGTCCATTATACCGTTGCCGTCGGAAGGGACGCAAGAAAGCCGCTCTGCACAAGTGCCAGCTTAGTTCTGCTGCTGGGCATTGGCCGGATTCTACTCACGCAGGATCAGCTTTCCCGTGCATCGTCCGCAGCGGTAGCGTGCAGGATTCATCTTCCTTTTGCGCCTGTAGCTCATTTGGCATGACGTGCAGATGAGCTCGTAGCGATAAGGAAGCTGTGTTCGCCCTCCGCCCACCTGTTGACAATAACGGCTCCCTCCGACCTTTTTCAGCAGCTCCTGAAAGTCACGATCCGCGTGACGATACCCGCGCTTTGCCAGATGAAGATGATAGTGGCACAGCTCATGCTTGATAATTCCCACCAGTTCCTCTTCTCCGTGCTCCTCCAGATGGCGTGGATTCAATTCAATATTGTGCGTCCGCAGCAGGTAGCGTCCACCTGTCGTCCGCAATCTGCTGTTGAAGCGAGCCTGGTGGCGAAATGCCACACCAAAATAGCGGTTGGAGATCTCCTCCACCAATATTTGCAGCTCCTGATCGGTCATGTCTCGTCCCTGCCTTCCTTTCCTCCACGATAGCAGTTCCTGTTGAAATGTGCCAGAAGGATAGGCTACACTTGGTGGGAGAAAAACGTTGAATGTGGAGGAGCTTATGCGTTATTTGCTGCTACAAGATGAATCCGGGCTGCAATTCGTCGCCATGCCCGAATCGCATATGTATCAACTCATTGCTTTGTTGAAAAGACTGGACAAGGAGATCGGCAAACTGACCATCCCGGATCGGCCAAAACTGCCTGATGTCCTTGCAGAATGTTCTGACCTGGAAATTCTGGACACCGCGCATCGCATCACAGAAGGGTTGGACTACGTCAGCCAATTGGAACAACGCTTTGCGGCTTTGAAAGAAAGTGAATATCCGCTGATTTCCCTTTTGACTGAAATCCGTGCCCTACAGGCTCAGTTGGAGTATTTGAATGAAGAATAAGCCTGGCCATGAAATAATAGGTACCTCCTGTTCGTCTACGTGCATACAATGCCAATAGACGAATAACACCAGGAGGTACCTTCATGCCACAATGGATGCGCAAGCAGTTGCAACGTGCCTTCATCGGGAAGGATGTTCGCCAGATTCGCTTGCTGAACAGCTGTTGGTTCTTATACTGGGAAAAACATGGTGGACGTCCCCAATGACAGGACGCCACCTTTTTTATTTCCTATTCAGCCACTGGCGAGATCATCGTCAGACCTACTCGCTGCCGCTTTTCATCAATATCCTCAACCCACACGTCCACGATATCCCCTACCGTTACCACGTCGAGCGGGTGCTTGACGAAGCCTTTTCTCAGGCGGGAAATGTGTACGAGCCCATCATTTTTCAACCCGATATCCACGAATGCACCGAAGTCCACTACATTGCGCACGGTTCCTTGCAGCTTCATTCCTGCGCTCAGGTCTGCCAGCTGGAGAACATCACTGCGCAAAAGCGGCTTGGGCAGCTCGTCGCGCGGGTCGCGTCCAGGACGCAGCAGGCTCTCCACGATGTCCTTGAGCGTCGGCTCCCCAATGCCCAGCTTCTCTGCCGTCTCAGCTAGCTGAAGCGACTGCAACCGCTCCCGGCACATCTCACTGCCGATCTCCTCAGCCGCTATATCCATCATCGCCAACAGCTTGTGTGTAGCATCATAGGATTCCGGGTGGATCGGCGTCTTGTCCAAAGGATTGCTGCCGTCGGCGATCCGCAAGAAGCCGATGCATTGCTCAAACGTCTTGGCGCCTAAGCGCGGCACGTCCTTCAGCTGGGAGCGCGCTGTAAACTTGCCAACTTCGTCCCGTTTTTTGACGATGTTGCCAGCCACCTGACGGCTGATGCCGGAGACGTACTGAAGCAGCGACGGAGATGCCGTATTCACGTCTACTCCCACGTGGTTTACTGCGGATTCCACGACAAATTGCAGGCTGTCCGCCAGTCGGGCTTGAGAGACGTCATGCTGGTACTGTCCGACCCCTACGGATTTGGGATCGATTTTGACCAGCTCTGCCAAAGGATCTTGCAGGCGTCGTGCAATCGAGGCTGCGCTTCGTTCGGCGACATCCAGATCAGGGAATTCTTCCTTCGCCAGCTCCGATGCGGAATAGACGGATGCACCTGCTTCGTTGACGATCAGGTAGTGGATATCCTGCTTCAATTCCTTCAGTACGTTGGCAACGAACTGCTCTGTCTCGCGTGAAGCGGTTCCGTTGCCGATCGCAATCAGCGTGACGCCATACGTCGAAATCAATTGTTTCACCTTGGCTGATGCCTCTGCGACCTTATTGGCAGGTGGTGTAGGGTACACCACTGCTACCTCCAGCAGCTTGCCCGTCTCGTCTACGACTGCCAGCTTGCACCCGGTGCGATATGCGGGATCGACGCCAAGCACGACCTTGCCTTTGACTGGCGGCTGCAGCAGCAGATTGCGCAGATTTTCCGAAAAAATGTGAATCGCTTGCTCTTCTGCTGCTTCGGTAAGCTCCGAACGCACCTCCCGTTCGATGGATGGTGCAATCAGGCGTTTATAAGCATCCTCTACCGTTTGCTGCAAAAGGAGGCGCACGACCGTCTCATGACGGATGACGCGTCTCTCCACCCAAGCCACGATTTCGGCAACAGGCGCTTCTACCGCCACTTTCAAAATGCCTTCGCTCTCTCCGCGATTGATCGCCAGGACGCGATGCGGCACTACTTTTTTCACAGGCTCACTATACGCGTAGTACATTTGATAAACGTTTTTCTCATCCGCTTCTTCCGCCTTCTGCTCAGAGAGCAAGAGGCCTTTTTGAAGCGTTTGCTTCCGAATCCACTGGCGAATATCCGGGTCGTCCGCGAGCTGCTCTGCCACGATGTCCTTCGCCCCCTGCAGTGCCTCCTCCACGGACTGGACACCTTTCTCAGGGTCGATGTACCGGGACGCTTCCTGTTCGGGATCTCCTGCTTTCGGCAGTGTCAACAAATACTCGGCTAACGGCTCCAGACCCTTTTCCTTGGCCATTGTCGCACGTGTGCGGCGCTTTTGTTTGTAGGGTCGATACAGATCCTCGACTTCCTGGAGCTTTACCGCTCGTTCGATCGCCATCTTCAGTTCATCAGTCAGCTTTCCTTGTTCCTCGATCAGGCGTAAGACCTCTTCTTTGCGCACAGACAGGTTGCGCAAATAGCGAAGCCTTTCTTCAATCGCACGAATCTGTGTTTCATCTAATTGTCCCGTCATCTCCTTGCGGTAACGGGCAATAAAAGGAACCGTATTCCCCTCGTCCAGCAAAGCAATGGTGCGCTCTGCCTGATGAGCTTTGACACCCGTATCCTGGGCGATTGTCTGGATCAGTAACGTTAGCTCCATACATTCCTCCTGCACGTGTACTATAGCCGATATTGTATCATACTTGATCTTTTCGCTAATTAGAAAACTTGGCTACGCCAAGCTTTTGGCGGAGCCTTAGTTGCACTTATACTATCTTCCGCTAATCTTTT
>NZ_JAFLPN010000045.1:0-25704 GCF_029870785.1 Brevibacillus sp. AY1 | reverse complement strand
ATATAACGATTTTACCAACAAATAGAGGGACTTGCGCCCCTCAAAATTATATACTTTCCTATATAGCAAAAAAGCAGCCTTATGCAGGCTGCCTCTTTACTTCCGTCCGTATCCTTGTTTTGCTGTTACACTGTAACCTTGCTGTACTTCTCCAATGCTGCTCCGAGTCTCGTAATGGCCAGCTCGGTATCTTCGCGGTTGAGCAAGGTGTAGTTCAAACGCATGGTATTCTTTTTCGTATCTGCCGCATAGAAGGCTTCACCTGGAACGAAAGCTACGCCCTCCTCCACTGCGATCTTCAAAAGATCTGCAGATACAAAATGTTCAGGCAACGTCATCCAAAGGAACATGCCTCCACGAGGCTTTTGCCAGGTGACTCCCTCCCACTGCTGGCGGGTCAGCAGCTCGTTCATCCATTCCATCCGTTCTTTGTAGGAAGCGCGGATTTTATCAATGTGACTTACCAAGTCAAAGTTGGACAACAATTGATGCAGGGCAATCTGGTCAATCGTACTGGATTGCAAATCCACCGCTTGCTTCGCTTTGATCATCATCTGGATCACGCGTTCGTCACCTAGTGCCCAGCCTGTTCGCAAGCCTGGCGCTACGATCTTGGAGAAGGTGCTGGTATAAACGACACTCGAGTTTTTCGGGTGCTCATCCAGTGAGAAGATGGATCGATATGGCGCCTCTCCATCAAACTGAATCTCTCCGTATGGATCGTCCTCAAGAATCAAAATGTTGTTTTCTTTACACTGCTGGAGCAGACCCTGACGGCGTTCCATACTCCACACTTTTCCAGTTGGATTGGCGAATGTAGGAATGACATAGGCCATTTTAGGCTTGTATTGCGCAATTTTTCTGGACAAATCCTCCAGATTCATGCCCTCTTCGTCCGCGTCCACCGGAATGACGCGGATTCCTTTAAATTGGAACAATTGTATAGCAGCCAGGTAAGTCGGATTTTCTACCAGCACGACGTCGCCTTCGTCCAGATAGACACGGCTGAGCAAGTCGACGGCCTGCTGGGAGCCGGTGGTGAGCAACATATTGTCCACGCCAACATTCATGTGTTTTGCCTTCATTCGCTCGGCGACCCATTCGCGAAGGGGAAGATAACCATCTGTCAAACCATATTGGAGCGCTGTTGCGCCTAAGTCAAAAGCACGATTGAAAGCTTCTCGCATTTCTTGGATTGGAAATGAATCCGCTGCTGGCAGTCCACCAGCCAAGGACAACACCCGACTTCCTTGGGTCAGCTTCAAGATTTCCCGGACAACCGAAGAAGTCAAAGCTTCAGTAGATTTTGAAAATGAGTACTCCATGTTCCGTTCCCCCTTGATTTTGCTTAATCTTGTTTTATCACTGTCATGTTGTAAAGTCCAATCCTCGCTAGCTATCGGGGGATAGGTTTTAGCTATGTCGAAGGAAATCAACGAGACCACAAAAAGGCGCCATCCAATAGGACAATGCCTTTTTACGGTACAAGCTAACCTTTTTGCAATCGCTTGATGCGTACATCCTCGTAGCGATCCTGCTCGGCTGTCGAGCAAGAATAAGCAAGCTGATTCGACAGATCGACCAGTGTCAGTCGGACACCGTGTTTCGCTCCGGTATCAATGCCGATCCTGTCAGGCTGGCACCAAATCTCCCCGCGAGCAGCTCCCAGCTTGTAGGTAGGCGTGTGGCCAAAAACGACCGTGGATTCAAACACGTAGTCGCTTCCCCAAAAATCCTCGCGTATCGTGGCCAAATCTGATTTTTCCTGATCCTCCAGACGGATTCCTGGTCGAAGTCCAGCGTGCACAAATACGTATTCTTCGTGCTGTATCATGTACGGCAGCTCATGGATAAAGGCGATGCTTTCCTCAAGCGAACCGGTAATCTCCTGATCGCGAAGCTTCTCGACCAGCCAGAGCTCTGTATTGCCCACCAGCGCGCGAGCTCCCCGGTACATCATCGCGCGTATCGTGTCGAGCGCCCCCCATGTTTCCGGCGTCTTGCTGATAAAATCCCCCAGCAAAAAGAGCTGATCCTTCTCAGGCGCATACTCTGCCAGCATCAGCAGCAATTCCAAGCCCTCGACATGCCCGTGAATATCGGATATGACCAATGTGCGTGACATCACAATCTACCTTTCTTTTTCCAGTTGGAACAAATACGCCGCCTCAGATGGAAGGAATATCCACCCGATTATACCACTTTCCAGTCTCTCTGAATGAAAAAAAGTAAAGCTCTGACTGTCTTTCGTCTCGGCCAAGATGCGCCAGCGTTTGAGTTTTTTCCAGTATATGTAAATCATCGATAGCCTACATGCAATCGGTCCATATAAAAAACCCCCTTTCGCAATGAAAGGGGGAATACAGTCGTTTCATATGACTAGGCGATCCGCACCACACGTGTTTTTTCCTGTTGAGGCAAGAAGGAAAGGTCTACATGAGCACGTGCCACGTCCAGACCAATATCTTGTGCCAGAAGAGTCGCTTCTTCCTGGAAGGTCAGCGTACAGCTTCCTTCGTTTAGCTCGCATAGGCGCTTCAGACGCTTCAAACGCTCAGCCGTCTTTTCTTCTCTCATCGTATCATTGGTCAACTCGCGAACATCCACATGGCGAGCATCTGCGATCATGCTGATATCGTCCACATGGACAATCAGCCTTTTGCCTTCCTCTGTCACAAAGCCGATGGAACAAAAATGCGTACCGGACATTTCCATACGAGTGAGAACCGCATTGGCAAACACTTCGCCGCTACGCAGACGAATCGAGCCAGCTTCAATGGCTCCGCCTATCTTTCGCTCGTTGGCGATCACTGTATACATATCGGTGTAACCGTTTATCTGATAGCGCATGGCACCCTCCAGCTATGTAAGGATTGGCTTTGATACTCATTATCAATTACCTCAAAGACATCGTATAATGAAAATCATTATCTGTCAACGGTGAGAATGATTTTTATTGTCTCCTTTTCCGCCCGTTTTTATAGTAGGGAAATTTATACTCCCCTTTATCCTCAATCCATCAGCCGGGAATTAGCAACGATGCTTGAGGAGGAAGGAAATTGCTATCTGTATGAAAAAATGGGCTTCTCCAAAACTGGAGTTCGCCAAAAATCAAATGATAAAGCAACACTTATCTACTATAAACAAAAATGCTTACAATTCCGCTCAAGTAGGCCGCTAGTCGCTAGTTCATTCCTAACACCTTTTTTGATAGCGCCTACAAAAAGATCCACTCCAGAGTATTCCGAATGGATCTTTGCCCATATATGATTATTCAGAATGCTTCAGCAAGGTTCCTTGAAAAATTTCCTGTTCTGCTCACAAAGCATCTCATGCAGCTCGAATACATACTAGAAATAGCCCACAGCAATCTTCACTGTGGGCATTAAAAATCTTACTATGCTTTTGCCAGAATCACAAAGCGATGCTGCTCGCAATCAAAGAACCCTTTGGTCTCGATCATTTGATGAATCCGATAGAAGACTTCGATCTGTTCTTCCATGTTTAAGCCAGGTACCTGCCAAGGAATGGCGCGCAAATAATAGGCGAACGCCCCGACATCGTAAAAACGTTGAACGGGAAACTCCTCTTTGGCTTCTACCACTTGAAATCGATTACCCTCCAATTGCTGGATCGTCTTCTCCAGATTCCATTCCTTGGCGTTCTGTTCGAGAGATACGCCAAAAGCCTCATTGATTTGCATACAATCCAGACCCCCGACCTGCTGGGTAAGGAAAACTCCTCGATCCGAAATAATTCTTCTCACTTCATGGGGTACGAAAGACTCGTGCTTGTTTAGAATCAAATCAAATTGCGCATCCAGAAATGGAAGGCATTCATCATTGTCCACCTCGACCACTTTTACTCCCAAAGGCTCCAGCCGCTCTCTAGCAATTGGCAGATTAGGCGAGTACCCCTCGGTAGCGACTACCGTCCTCGGGAAGGGTCTCAGCTTGGACAACAGCTCCCCTCCACCCGTCCCCATATCGAGCAATGCTTTTGATTTTTGAATCAAAGGAATAGCCATGCTCCCATATGACCAGGAAAGCAGCTCGCTGCTCATTCGACCCGTACCTGTAATCCAGGAAAAATCCCAGCCTTGAAAGGTTTGATTTGCACCACGCAAAAAGGCAATAAACTTCTCGTCATTCATCAAGGATTCCCAACCTCCGTCATCATCGTTTTCGAAAATTCAAAACAATTTTCACGGATGGCGGTCCTCTGCTCTTTACAAAAGGTTGTTATGTTTCATGCTCTATCGATTGCATAAACCTCTCTCCGTTTCTCTTTTTAGCTCATACAACTGGAGCCATTATTTTGTCCTATTTAAGTAAGACACCCCGTCTGTTCAAGGCCTTGTTCGGAACGATAATGGCTCCGTCCATTTGCCAACACCCTCCCTTCCATTATAAGGGATGGCGAAGGAAAACACACAGAAAAGCACCGAATTCCTCCTGTCCTCCTGCTTCCTTCTCTTCCTTATTTCACTTTGGAAAACAAACCCAAACGCTCAATGCGCTGCACGGCTTCCGCCAGTCGCTTCTCATCCGACAGCAAGGCAGCGCGGACATAGCCTTCACCGGTAGGACCAAAACCGTTTCCTGGAGCTACGACAACATGTGCTTTTTCGAGCAAAAGATCCGAGAAGCCTTCCGATGTATATCCGCTTGGTACTGGCAGCCAGGCAAAAAACGAGCCTTGCGACGGCTGGGCTTGCCAACCAATACGATGAAGATTGGAGTAAAGGGCATTGCGGCGCCCCTCGTAGACTGCTACCAGATCGCGAACGCATTGCTGGGAGTCCGTCATCGCGCGTGCTGCCGCCATCTGAACAGCTCCAAACAGACTGACAAAGTAGTGATCCTGGATCAGATTGATCAGACGGACCAGCTCGCGGTTGCCCACCATTGCCCCGACTCGCCAGCCAGCCATATTATAGGTTTTGGACAGCGTGTAGAACTCCACTCCCACTTCTTTTGCACCTGGCAGCTGCATGAAGCTGACCGGCTTTTTACCATCATAGCTGATCGCGCCGTAAGCGAAATCGTGGCAGACGACGATCTCATGCTTTTTGGCAAAACGGATCGTCTCTTCGTAGAATTCCACAGGTGCATTGACTGCTGTCGGGTTGTTCGGGTAGTTCAGGAACATCAGCTTGGCGCGATCCAAATCCTCCTGCTTCAGCTTTCCGTAGTCAGGCAAAAACTGATTTTCTTCCCTTAATGGCATCATCACCATACGACCATCGACAACGGCCACGCCAGACCAGTAATCAGGGTAGCCCGGATCGGGAACCAATGCGACATCTCCGGCGTTCATCAGCACCTGGCAGATTTCCACCAGCCCGGTCTTGGAGCCGAACAGGATCGCTACCTCTTCCTCTGGGTCCAGATCGACGTCGAATTCGTTTTTGTACCATTGCGCCACTGCCTGCTTCAGCTCCAGGCGTCCTTGGAAGGGTGGATACTTGTGATGCAGGGGGTTCAAAGCATGTGCTTGCAGCTCTTCAATAATATGTGGCGGGGTAGGCAAATCAGGATTTCCCTGTCCCAGGTTGATCACGTCATGACCGGCAGCAATGACTTTATTCACTTTAGCTACGAGTGTGGCAAAAAATTGAGTCGGCAACCGGTCGATCATGTCAGCGGGTTGGATGCGCATCGTTCTTCAGATCCTTTCTGTATCGGGTCTTACACTTACATGAAAAAAGTAAACCCCTCTTTCCATTTCAGAAAAAGGGGTGTAACACTGCATGACAAGAATTGGCACAGCTCAAGTTGCTGTGGGGCTTCTTCGGGTCAGGCCCTCCACCCCTTTATGGTAGGAAAACCTCTATCGAGGCTTATTCAAGATGAGCGACCGCGTTTTAGCGGAAAGTTTTACCGATGTAATGCCGGGAGCGGACGCTGAGGCACCTTGCCATGCGCTCCGGAATTCATAAGCTTGACGCTTATTAATTCCTGCACGTTAAGTAAAACGCACGGAATATAATGTTTTGAATCTTCTCCATACTACTTTAGGTGTTGTTGCGTGTCAAGAATTAGCTCGTTCTCGTCCTTTACATTTTTCCAGCCACAGGTTTAGGAGTAAGAGGCTTGTTGCTCCGTTTGACGAACTGGTGGTGCAGGGCAAAGAATCCGACTGAAACCAAGGCAAGACCGGTCATGATGTAGAGCAGTCCTTGAGCGCTGTACTCCTGAAACAGCACAGCTCCTAACAACGGCCCCAGCATACGACCTGCGGAGCCTGTGCCAGTCACCAGCCCTTGGATAAATCCTTCCTGACCTGCCGGAGTGAACTGTGCAGCGACTGTTGGCACGGCTGGCCACACCAGCATTTCACCCAGCGTCATGATGAACATCGCCGCGAAGAAGCCTGCATATGCTGTTGTCTGCGTCAGGATCAGCATGGATAGCGCAAACACGTAAGAACCAAGCAGCATTTGCGAAATGAGCGTCTTGGCAAAACGTCGAATCACCCAGGAGATCAACGGTTGACCAAATAGAATCAGAGCGCCATTCAGAGTCCACAATAGACTGTACTGCTTGAGTGAAATACCGAGCGACTGCATGTAGCTGGACAGGACTGTCGTCCACTGCACATATACGATCCAGCTAATCAAGAGCCCTGCGCACAGTAACAGCAAGGCAATCCATACCGTTTGTCGAGAGACCTGCAGCCTTCCAATTGCCGCCTCCCCTGACGTCGACTGCTGCTCTTCTGCCACTGTCTGCTGCATCGCACTGTTATTCAAATAACGAGGCAGGATCAGAACGAAGAGAATCAGCGCAACACTTTGCGTAATGGCGTTACCAAAGAAGGTCCAAGCAAAGGAAACGCTAGCCAATAAGCCCCCCAGCGCCGCTCCTGCTGCCACACCCGCATTTTGTGCTACGTATATCATATTGAGACCCTTGCGACCACCCTGTGGCCACAAAACAACAGCAAGGGCATTGATCACCGGCGACAGCATGCCGTAGAAGAGTCCGTTTAACAGCAAGAGTATCGTATACATCGTAAAATCTTGGGTTAATCCCAGCGCTACTGAAATACCGATAATTCCGCTTGATGCAATGACGAGTGTTCGCAGTTTGCCCCATCGGTCAAACATCATACCGCCGATCACACTGCCGACCAGAAAAGCTCCCTGATTCAGCATCAGTAAAAATCCGGCCACCGTCAGCGGCTTTCCCAGGTGGTCGTGGATATAGATCGTGACCAACGGCCAGATACAGGCCATCCCTGTGGAAGAAATAACAGCAGCAATCGCCATAAGACGAATGCTGCCTGGATAGGATCTCCATTTCTCCATCATGTTTTATCGGTCTCCCCGTTTAAAATCCCCGCTTTTACCGCCTGTTTTGCTCAGGAGACTAGTCGATTCAATGCTCATCGCTTTATCCATTGCCTTGCACATATCGTATACCGTAAGTGCCGCAACACTGGCTGCTGTCAGTGCTTCCATCTCAACGCCTGTTTTACCTGTCGTTTTGACTGTCGCCTCGATCTCCAGCGTTTGCTCGTCTGCAAAAGAAAAACAGATATCGATTCCCGTCAAAGGAAGGGGGTGGCACATCGGGATGATTTCCCACGTCTTTTTGGCAGCCATGACGCCCGCTACCTGCGCGACAGCAAGCACATCTCCTTTGGCTACCCGTCCTTCGCGGATACGAGCCAAGGTTTCCGGCTCCATGACAATGCGACTGTAGGCTACCGCTTCACGCTTGGTTACATCCTTTTCTGAAACGTCCACCATTCTCGCACGGTTTTGTTCATTAAAATGCGTCAATTGATCGTTCATTCAGCCCTCCAGATATGCTGCAAAAATGTCCTCGTTCGCACATGATTCCTTCACTCCTTACCTTACTCCTGACGCTGAAGAAATGCAATCAGGAAAGTGGTGGGGTGACCAATAAAAAAAGACCCGTTTGTAGCGAAACAGGTCTTTCGGTAAATGGAAGGATTGTATTATTTCACAACACTTTTTGAAACAAACCCAACGAGGACATCGCCATTGCCATCTACTGTAGAACCATAATAAAACCCGTTTGCTTCTCCCACAACGTGTACGATTGTACCTTTATTGGCACTCCCGCGGGCTTTACTCGTTGAATCTGGAATTGAAAAAAAGTACCCTTTATCTGTCGCGATGGTCACAGTTGATGGTGTACTGACGACATACTCGACTAGAAGCGTTTTCGCAAGATAGCCTTGATCTATATTTACATAGCCATCTGTTGCCCCACTCAGATCGCTTACTCCGTATCCGTACCATAAAGTTGCAGCGACTTGTGATGCTTCATTTGGTGAATAGCGAACTGGAGCCTGATCAACAGCAACGATTACTTTTTTCTGAACCACTTGTTCAGTTACCGTTTTATTTGTCGGTGCATCTGGTGCTCCTTTACTTTGTGTTGAACCCGAGGATGTGCTTCCATTGTTATGATAATGATATTGTCCATACGAAAGACCCCATTTTTCACAATTCGTCCGACAAGTATGTCCTCCATTTGAATCTGTCCTGCCAGGATGTGCTTGTACTGATGTACCAAATAGTCCCAACGCACATTTCAAAAAAACAAGCTAACGCTCTTTAATCATGATGGTTAGCTCGTTTTTCCCCCTCACTCTCCCTCAACCGCATACAGTCCAAACCCGACTGGATCGCTTTCATGCACGCTGAGGTGGTGCCAGAGGTAGTATTCATCGCGCTTTTTCGTTAATGTCGCAAACTTGGCATTCATGCCGCTCCAGCCCTCCGCACCGTCATTGGGATACGTGCCTGCTGCATACAACTGGGCGTTTTCCTTGCTGCTCCACAGGGTGATCGTGCTTCCTTTCACGTCTGGCAGCTGGTTGAGAATGCGCAGAATATACAATTTCTGCAAGTCTGTGTTTCGGGGTACATCTTCCTTATAGCCTGGTGAATAAACAACCGTTTCCTCTTCATCATCTGCGATGATCTCAACCGCATAATCTTCCCCATCGCCGTGCAGAACTTCAGATACAACCCGCTGGTATTCAAGCAAATGCTTTTCTGTTTCTTCTATCTCTTGATGCAGGCTGTTTCGTTTTCCTTCATTGGCTTTGATGGTCATGTTCAAAGTGGTTACCTGCTGCTGGAGCTGTTGATTTTCCTTTTCCAAATCGATCGTCTGTTGACTCAGCGCCTCCTTTTCGGGCGATAAGCTGAACCAAACAGCTCCTACCGTTACCAAACACCCCACACTCAAACCCAGAAGAAAATTCTTCAATCCATTGTCCCCCTTCATACACACCTGTAGCTATTACTCTATTCCTTATGACGTATAAAACCCGCGAGAGGATTCCAAAAAAAGGGGATTTCTCGCAATTTCTTTTCCGACCTGCCCACTCATTGGCATCTCCCACTAAGTGTGGTATCTTCAAGCCATAGAGTACGGATAATCTATCTACGGGAAGTGAGGAGTTACCTTGACCATTACGATTTTGTTGTTTGCCGGACTGGCCGAGCGAGCCAATCAGCGGGAGATTCAACTGACCTTGCCCGAACAGGCAACTGTACGCGACTTGTTGAAGGCAGTGGCCGAACAGCATCCCGCGCTCTCCCCTCTTCTGAACAGCTGTTTTGTCTCTATTAATCACGAATATGCGGCTCCGGATTATATCATTTCTGCAAATGATGAGATTGCGCTCCTGCCCCCTGTGAGCGGAGGGGAGGAACCGCGTTTTGCCATAACCACAGAACCACTGAGCGCAGACAAGCTGGTTTCATTGGTCAGCAACCCGCATGCAGGCGCTATTCTTACCTTTGTCGGAACCGTGCGCGAATTCACGCATGGACAGCGAACGGTCTACCTTTCCTACGAGGCGTACGCGCCGATGGCCGTAGAAAAGATGAAGCAGGTCGCTGCTGAAATCGAAGAACGCTGGCCGGGTGCACAAGTTGCGATGCAGCACCGGATCGGAGATTTGAAGATCGAAGAAATCGCTGTGATCGTAGCGGTGGCCACCCCCCATCGCAACGAATCCTTCGAGGCAGGCCGCTATGCAATCGAAAGACTGAAGCAGATCGTTCCCATCTGGAAAAAAGAGATGTGGGAGGATGGCAGTGAGTGGAAGGGTCATCAGCAAGGACCTTGGAATCCACTCGCGACGTATGACGGAAAGGTGGACTAACCTGTGAACACACGATATTCCCGTCAGATTCTGTTCGCCCCGATTGGGCGGGCAGGACAGGAAAAGCTGCGTCAAAGCCGGGTAGCCATCGTCGGGATGGGCGCTCTGGGTACCGTCTTGTCCAACCACATGGTCCGTGCTGGAGTCGGCTTTGTACGGCTGATTGACCGCGATTTCGTCGAACCGAGCAATCTGCAGCGCCAAATGCTCTATGATGAAGCTGACGCTGCCGAGCACCTCCCGAAGTCGATCGCCGCACACGCCAAGCTGTCGCGCATCAATTCCGAAGTCGAAATCGAGCCGATCGTCGCTGACTTGACCGCGTTCAATGCTGAGCAATGGCTGACAGATGTAGATTTGGTACTGGATGCCACAGACAACTTTCAAGTCCGATACTTGGTCAATGACGTCTGTGTCAAGCACGGCATTCCTTGGGTTTACGGCGGAGCGGTCAGCGCTACCGGTACCTTTACCGCGATTCGCCCAGGGGTAACCCCCTGCCTGCGCTGTCTGTTCCCGGAAGCTCCCAATCCGGGCGAAATGGCTACCTGCGATACGGCAGGTGTGATTGGTCCGATCATTCACATCGTCGCGTCCTACCAAGCTACAGAGGCCTTCAAAATCCTGGTCGGAGCAGAAGATGCTTTCAATCCCAACCTCGAGACTTTTGACATCTGGAACAACCAGCATCAACAGATCAAGGTTGCCAACGCGCGCCGCTCCGACTGTCCTTGCTGCGGGCAGCGGGAATTCTCCTTTTTGGAGCCGGATACCCAGGATGGACAAGCCGTTTCCCTCTGCGGACGCGATACCGTACAAATCTCACCTGCTGCGGGACAAGGCGGATTGGATCTCGCTGCGCTAGAGGAACGACTCACTCCGCTCGGACAGGTAGAACGAAACCGCTTCTTGCTCCGGCTTCACGTTGATCCGCACACGCTTGTCGTTTTTCCGGACGGACGGGTACTCGTGCAGGGCACGGATGACATCTCACTTGCGCGCACCTTGCACGCCAAATACATCGGTGCATGATGAAGCTTCCTTTTATATAAGAAACGATTCAAAACAAATGGAGTGTCGGCTTGAAGCAATGTGCCGCACTCCATTTTCGCTGTCGATTCATTCTCTATCTGTTGACCCTTTATTGAGTCCTAGCAGCAGGATTGGCAAAGTAAAATGCTGCCCAATGAGTGCTTTGCTTAAGTATGGACGTTCCAGGAGTACGAAAGGTAATCCACAAGATCGATTTTTTCCTGCATGTGATGGATTCCCGTTCGAGATAATAGATGAAGAACAGGAATCCTCCTCCATTCTGCCCAGAACATATGGCGTTGTTTTTTCCCGCACGATTTTGTATAGAAATGATGAATTTGGGGTAGAAGACCGGTAACAAATCGAGTATAATAAGTTCGTAATCTATAACGAAACTTAGTTTCATCAGATGAAACCCCAAGTTATCCAAGGGAGGTTGTATACATTGTCTAACAAAGATGCTTACAAAGTGAAATCTTCCCTACAAGTAGGCGACAAGTCTTTTGCTTACTATCGCCTGCAAGGGTTGGAAGAACAAGGTCTTGGTGAAATCTCCAAGCTGCCGTTCTCCATCAAAGTACTGCTCGAGGCAGCTGTACGTCAGTTCGATGGTCGTGCCATCACCAAAGAACACGTACAACAACTGGCGACCTGGACCAAAGGCCGCGACGAAAACCAAGAAGTACCGCTCGCTCCAGCTCGTATCGTTCTACAAGACTTCACCGGTGTTCCGGCTGTAGTTGACCTCGCAGCGATGCGGATCGCGATGAAGCGTGCAGGTGGAGATCCAAAACGAATCAATCCATTGGTCCCTGTAGACCTGGTTATTGACCACTCTGTCATGGTTGACGATTTCGGTAACCCAGATGCGCTGCAAAACAACATGAAGCTCGAATTCGAACGCAACCAAGAGCGCTACCGCTTCCTGCGTTGGGCACAAACTGCTTTCGACAACTTCCGTGCTGTTCCTCCTGCTACTGGTATCGTTCACCAAGTAAACCTGGAATATCTGGCTAGTGTCGTAGCTACTCGTGAAGTAGACGGCGAACTCGTTGCTTTCCCTGATTCCCTCGTAGGTACGGACTCCCATACAACCATGATCAACGGTCTTGGCGTTGTTGGTTGGGGTGTAGGTGGTATCGAGGCGGAAGCAGGAATGCTCGGACAACCACTCTACTTCGTAACACCAGAAGTGGTTGGTTTCAAATTGACTGGTACGTTGAGCCCTGGTGCAACAGCTACTGACCTGGCTCTGACTGTTACCCAAATGCTGCGTAAAAAAGGCGTAGTAGGTAAATTCGTTGAGTTCTATGGTTCCGGCCTGTCCAACATCTCGCTGGCTGACCGTGCAACTGTAGCCAACATGGCTCCTGAGTACGGCGCGACTATGGGCTTCTTCCCAGTAGACGCTGAAACACTCAACTACCTGCGTCAAACAGGCCGCGAAGAAGACCTGATTGCCCTGGTAGAACAATACACCCAAGCACAAGGTCTGTTCCGTACAGATGAGACTCCAGACCCAGTATTCTCCGAAACACTGGAACTGGATCTGTCCACAGTCGTACCTAGCTTGGCTGGTCCAAAACGTCCACAAGACCGCGTAGAGCTGACTGCGATGAAGCAATCCTTCAACGAAAGTCTCGTAACACCGATCGAAAAAGGCGGTTTTGGTCTTTCCGAAGAGAAAATTGCAGCTGAAGCTCCAGTCGTATATCCAAACGGCGAAGAAGCTACGCTGAAAACAGGTTCTGTTGTAATCGCAGCGATTACTTCCTGTACCAATACATCGAACCCAAGCGTCATGCTCGGTGCTGGTATCCTGGCGAAAAAAGCAGTCGAAAAAGGACTGAAAAAGCCAGCATTCGTGAAAAGCTCCCTGGCTCCAGGTTCCCGTGTTGTTACACAATATCTGATCGACGCAGGTCTGATCGATTCCTTGAACACAATCGGCTTCAACGTAGTCGGCTATGGTTGCACCACTTGCATCGGTAACTCCGGTCCATTGCCTGAGACTACCAGCAAAGCAATCGCTGACGAAGACCTGACTGTAGCAGCTGTGCTGTCCGGTAACCGTAACTTCGAAGGCCGTATCCATGCACAGGTAAAAGCGAACTACCTCGCTTCTCCTCCGCTGGTTATCGCTTACGCATTGGCGGGTACTGTAAACATCGACCTGACTACAGAACCGATCGGGACTGGCAAAGACGGTCAACCTGTATACCTGAAAGACATCTGGCCAACTCCAGAAGAAATTGCTGGTGCTATGGACAAAGCGATGAACCCTGCTCTGTTCCGTGCTGAGTACGGTCAAGTCTTCACCCAAAACGAAGAGTGGAACAAAATTGAAGTACCAACTGGCGACCTGTACGAGTGGGATGAAAACTCCACCTACATCCAAGAGCCCCCATTCTTCCAAAACCTGCAAGGTGATGTAGGTCACATCAGCGACATCAAAACAGCTAGCCCAATCGCACTGTTTGGTGATTCCGTAACAACTGACCACATCTCTCCAGCAGGTAACATCGCGCCTACCAGCCCTGCAGGTCTCTATCTGCAAAGCAAAGGCGTGGAGCGCAAAGACTTCAACTCCTACGGCGCTCGTCGTGGTAGCCATGATGTCATGATGCGCGGTACATTTGCCAACATCCGTATCCGCAACCAAGTGGCTCCTGGCACTGAGGGCGGCGTAACCAAATACCTGCCATCCGGCGAAGTTATGTCTATCTACGACGCTTCCATGAAGTATCAAGCTGACGGTACTCCACTGGTTGTTTTGGCTGGTAAAGAGTACGGTACTGGTTCTTCCCGTGACTGGGCAGCAAAAGGTACTTTCCTCTTGGGCATCAAAGCGGTTATCGCAGAAAGCTTCGAGCGTATTCACCGTTCCAACCTGGTTGGTATGGGCGTACTGCCGCTGCAATTTGCAGATGGTCAAGGCTGGAAATCCCTGGGTATCGACGGAACAGAATCCTTCAGCATCGAAGGTCTATCTGACGATGTAAAACCAGGACAACGCGTCACTGTAACAGCTACTCGCAACGACGGCAGCAGCTTCCAATTCGACGTAATTGTTCGCCTCGACTCTTTGGTAGATGTAGACTACTACCGCAACGGTGGTATCCTGCAAACCGTTCTGCGCCAATTGCTGGATGAAGGTAAAAAAGTAAACGCGTAAGACTTTGATTGACAAATAAGTTCGATACAGCACCCACCCAACTTAAAGCAAAGGCCCCGTATTTATGAGACGGGGCCTTTTTCTTTCTTTCAGCTATTATGGGTTTTCGTAGTTTTTTAAAGGGCATGCCTACATATTCACGGAAGGAGCGGATTCGACCCGCCTCGAACTCAAAAACGACTGTAAGCTCATTGAGATAAGGCAGACCATTCAGGTCTCCTTCTGCACGAAATACCACCATTCCGAAACGCTCATTTTCAAGCTCAACGAGCGGAGTCAATTGCACCTGCAATAAGGAGCGTTCAAATGCAATCAATTCCTCGAACCTTTCTTTGCCTTGCTGCTCGTGATTCCACCCCTCCAAGGGGAGCGGAACTAGGAAGTGGAAATCTTAGCGAAGCGTATGTACCCACCAATAAACCATATGACCGACATTCCAGCGAATGGTATTAGGAAAGCCTTCTGGCTGTATAAACTCTGTATAACCCAGTCGAATCTGAGTCAGCAGATCAAGTTTTTGGAGAACGAGCTTGAACTCCCTCTATTCGATCGAATTGGAAAGCGGATCACGTTAACGGACGCAGGCAAAATCCTGCTTGAACAAAGCCATGTCATCTTTGAACACGTTGACTATGCAAAAAGAGCGGTTTCGGATCTTAAGAGGATGGAAGGCGGCAGACTCGATATTGGCATTTTACCGGGAGACGGGGATTTGCTGTTTGATGCTTTACTAATCGATTTCCATAAAACTTATCCCAAATTATCGATAAGCGTTACGGAAACCACGGATGTCTACGAACAGGTCCTTAACGGCACAAGAGATCTTGGGGTTACCACGGTTCCTCTCAAACCTGATGAGAGTATTTCGATTATTCCCTTGTTTCACGAAGAATTTGCTTTGGCCATCCGATCAGATCATCCTCTGGCGAAGTCAAAGACGATTCCTTTCGATCAACTCCAGCAGAAGTTATTTATTACAGAATTGCAGTCGTACCTTCAAACCGTCATGAGTCATGCCAGTCGCTCGTTAGGATAGTAATCTCAGACGCTGTTTCCTTTCATAAGAGTCAGAATTTGCCCTTTTTTCTACATGTTCATTTATCGTTCAACGAAAAAAAGCAGGACACGCTGATGCGCTGACCTGCCTCTTTGTTTTTTCTCATGCTATATTTCTACTCCTTTGTTCTGCTTGCCCTTCCATTGACCTCTGACTATACCAGAAGCAACCGTAACTCCCAGGAAGACGAGCAGACCTCCCCAGATCTGCGGCTGGGTAAGGCTCTCACCGAGTAGCACACTGATGATCGCGGTAAATACCGGAATCAGGTTGAGGGTGATGCCTGCCTTGTTGGCTCCCAGCGCACGAACCGATATATTCCAGAAGACAAAGGAGAAGATCGAAGGAAACAGGACAATATAGAGAAATCCTGTGATAGCAAGCGGATTCATCGCTGTCAAATCAACTCCCTGCACGATGGCAAAAGGCAGCATCATGACGACCGAAAGCAGCGTCGAAGCGGCGGTAGCCGTGATCGGAGTCACGCCTTTTATCCGTTTGCCGATGATCGAGTAGAACGTCCATACCAGAAGCGCCCCGATCGCCAGCAAATCCCCGCGATTATACTCCGTATCCAGGATCTGTCCGAGATTGCCTCGTGTCAATATGACAAGAACGCCGAAAAGCGAAATCACAAAGCCCATTCCTTGCATACGGGTAATCTTTTCCCCCAGCAAAAAGAAGGAAAACAACACGATGACTCCCGGATTTAGCGCTGCAACCAATGCCGCATTGGTCGCAGATGTATGCTCCAGAGCAGAATAGAGAAACAGATTGTACCCGATCACACCCATCAACCCCATCATGGACAGAGGCAGCCACTGTCTGGCTACTTTCCTCCAGTCCGGCTTCTCCATGAAGATAGCGAGCGGGATCAATACAATCAAGGCCAATACCCACCTGGAAAACGTAAGCCACAATGGGCTCATCACGGTCACGACATATTTTCCAAACACAAAATTGCCCGCCCAAAACAGGTTGCAGAAGAATAGCAACCACCATGCGCGATACTTCCCCATCCGCGACTCTCACTCCTTCGCCGCTTCGAAAAGTGGCTCTTTCTATTCTCTGGTCTACCTACACCATGCAATAAGTTTCTTTAATATTCCAACTTTACTTGATGTGCATGTCTACTGTAAAGAGAAGACAAGTTAATGAAGAAGAGGGATTGTCATGCAGGACGAGAGCTCGATTATGTATCGGCCTTACAAGAAGCAAAGGCCGGAAAGCTGGCTCATGTCGACGTCTTTCACAAATACGGACGGGATATTTTGCGCAGCGAGCCAGATGGCATCAAAGAAAACAACCTGGACAACCTGCCTGATTTCTAAGAAGGTCAGCTACCTTCAAGGCATCTTGCCGCTTACTGGGGAGGACTGGGAACAGCTGGCTCGTTCTCTCCACCCAATCTTCTTCTCGCTGTCTCTCGCTTGCCTACAGCCGGTACATGCTCCCCAGCCTGAGCCAGCCCCCATACGGGCATATTGCCATAAAGACACTCGTACTTCCCCTCTTCCACGAGATAGGTCTCATGAAAAATACCGACCGTACCATCCGTCCCTACAGCCTTATTGAATTTTCGCCACGCCGTCAAATGATTGTGGCTATGTCGCGCATAGTTCTCCAGATGCTCGTAGGAGCGCCAATACTGAATTGTGGTCAGCTCTCGCATGTTCCAGTGCGAAGTGGTGCCCAAAAAACCAAGTTCCGGGTTTTGATACAGCTCCTTCAGCATCCCTCCCATCGCACTTGCTACAGGAACCCATTTGTGCAAAGCGAGCCTATTGTTGATTCTCATTCCGATGATAAAGACTACGAAGGAGCCTTCCATCTTTGCCGTAAAGCGTCCAGGTACTACTTTTCCCACTAAAAACACCTACCTCATCAATGGTTTCAAATGCATGTCATAAAAAGCCATGTACTCGGAGGACTGACAAAGGTGAGCGGATAAATACGATCCGTAAAAAGTCGTGAACAACAAAGCGACTGCCTCTTCTTCAGTAAGGCGCTCAGACAGCTCCCCATCCTCTCTCGCTTCCTTTACGCATCTGCGGAAAAGAGTATCTAAGGTACTTGCTGCGATTGCGGAGAAATCCTCCCTGTTCGGAAACAAGAGCTGCAGCTCGGAATCGGAAAGGATCGGAATCCACGGATGCATCTTCTGCTCAGATAAAAAACTGATCAAGCTAAGCATGATGCCAGGTTGACTCTTCGCCTGATCGGCTACTTTGGCGAATATATGTCGCACTGCAGCCCAGCCCCGCTTGGGTGTTTCCTCCAGCTCCACGTAACACTCCGCCTGCCAGACACTCATAAAGTAGATCAGCATGTCTTCCTTTTGCGGAAAGAATTTAAAAAACGTAACCTTGGACACCTCGGCCTGCTGGCAAATATCCTCCACGAATACATTGCGAAACGTGCCTTCCCCAATCAGATTCAAGCCAGCCTGTAGCAGGTTCAGTTTGGTTCTGGCTTTCTTCCGATCCCGCAGGGAAATCTTTTCTGTCATGACAAACTCCTTTTCGACTGTTTGTTGAGTTTATAATAGTACAAAAATTAACTCTAGTAAAGTTTTTTATTCAAGTTAACTATCTTTCTTTTTTCACCCCTTCGCCCTTTCACCCATACCATAGTGGAGAGCCCTGCGAAGGAGAGAGTCCCGTGAGAATTTGTTTTTATTGTCCACTTCATGAGTTCAAGCCCAAAGGTAACGTCTTGCAATTTTTTATCATGCTGCGTGCCCTTGATCGTAAAATAGACAACCTACCTGCTTCCGAGCAGAAAAAGTATACCTTCGACTGCGTCCTCCCTTTTTCGTTTCGAAATGGAACAGGGGGCTTTCGCTTTCACCATGTCCAATTTATTCATGCCGATGACCCGACCACCAAAATCATTTCGCTCGATCAGAAGAAGGCGTACGATTTCGTCCTGGTGCGCGGACGCAATGATGCCCACAAATTGCTTCAGTATAAAGATTCACTGTCCAAAAAGCTCTTATATTTAGCGACTCAGTACAACTTGCAGGACCCGTACATCATGAGCAGAACGGATTACCTCTTCCGCAACTCGCGCATGATCTTTTTTCAGACGGAACCCAATGCTGAACGCTATCGGCAATACCAGTTGAATAAAGGGAGCTATTCGACACAAGAGCTGGATCGAAAAATAAAGGTCTTGCCACAGTTCGTCGAGCATTCCAAAGAGGAGATTCAGAAGCGTAACGAAGATGATCCTCTCCATTTGATCATGGCGGGTGTGATCCGTCCTCGCTATGGCCTATCCGTTGCAGTCAAAGCCATCCAACTCATCCGCAAACAGCATCCCAGAGCCAGACTGCGCGTCCTCTATCCTTCCATCGTCGGCAAATACCGCAAACGTGCGGTACAATTGCTCCGTACTCCTGGCGTATCGGACAACGGACAAAAATCCATGTGGAAAACCAAGAAAATGATCGTGAACAGCGGAATTGGCTTGGCACTTCTCTTTGATAAAACGAGCGACCAGAATCCCTCTCACTCTTATTTGTCCCGAATCCTCGAATATATGGCTCTAGGGGTCCCTGTGTTGACGACGAAAACGATCGGCAACGTCGCCTTGCTCGGTGAGCAGTATCCGCTGTTCGTCATCAGTGCCTATGACATACAACACCAATACCAGCGTCTGTGCGACCCCGACTTTTATCAGGAAATGAGTGATTACGTCAAAGAGCGCGGCAGCCGTTTCCTCGCCGACAACGCTGTAGAGCCATTTTGGGCTGCCTTGCACACGGAATACAGACTGGGCAAGAAGAAAAAATAAAAAAAAGCCTTCACTGGCACAGCTTTTGTCAGTGTTGGCTTTTTTCTTATTTCATCATTTTGCCCATTCGATAAGCTGCCTCCATAATATATGGTGCATATTGCTTCATTTTTTCCTGGGTCAGTCGATTGGATGGACCAGAAGCCGCAATGGCCGCGATCAATTGCCCATTCCGATTGAAGATTGGGGCAGCTACAGCTGCCGTTCCCAGCTCCCTTTCCTCCACACTGGTAGCGTACCCTTGCTGGCGAATGGGCTCCAGCTGCTCGATATACGTATCTCGATCCACATACTCCGGCCATTCCAGACCTTCCAGAATCTCATGCATGTCATGTGGCTCCGCATGGGCGACTAAAACTTTACTGGAAGCTCCTACTGTAAGCGGCATGCGTGCCCCTACAGGCGCTACCCTGCGAATCGGCTGCTTGCTTTGTACAGCCTGAATGCGAATCCGCTCGTAACCATCTCGTACATACAAACTGATCGTCTCTTCTACCAGGTCGCGGAGGCGCTCCATCTCCGGCAAAAGCATAGTTGCTGGATCGTCATTATGGCTTAAATTGGCAGAGAGTTCCCATACCCGAAAACCCAAACGATATTTTTCCGTCTGTACATCACGGATTAAAAAGCCCTTGTTTTCTAATGTTGCCAGCAAACGATGCACGGTGCTCTTGTGCAAGGAGAGGCGGTTAGAAATCTCGCTCAGCCCCAAATCTGTAGAGTCCGTAAAGCAAAGCAGGATCTCCAATGCCCGCTCAACGGCACGCACGTTTGCTTTTGGTTCTTCCATCTGTTACACCTGCTTCCTAAATGTTTCCGCTAAGTTTCACCTAATGAAACGAATGACTACTTTTCAGTATACGAAATTTTACTCAGGAGTAAAGAAAAGATTGTAAGCTGAACAGGCTAGTATCTATTTTTTCCCAGCAAGGACACCCCTCCAAGCGTTCTATCTGTCCAGACATAGACTAGTGAGATCAGGATTGAACTTGAGATGGGGGGATTGGAGTTTTTGGCTAAAAAAAGCGAGTCCAAACTGACCAAACACAGGATATTACGATCAAGTGCTGAACTGCGTAACGTTTTACCGCATACACGCTCTTTTTCCCGACGAAATTTTGTTGCCTTTATTGGGCGATATTCCAAAGTGATTGCCAAGCCGGTTTCTGGAAGCGGCGGAGCAGGTGTCCTGATGATCACCCAGGTGAAAAAGGAAACCTATCAAGTGCATCGCGGCGCCAAGCGGAAAACCATTCGCGGTAAAAAAGGAGCCTATCGCTACGTCCGACGCAAGCTAGGTACCCGCTATTTGCTTCAACGGAGAATCTCCCTGGCACAAGTCGGTGGACGTCCCTTCGATGTGCGTGTCATGGTGCAGAGAAGGCCAGGATCGTCCTGGGTCGTGACAGGTATGCTGGCCAAAGTGGCGGGAAGAGGGTATATCATCACCAACATCAAACGGAGCGGGGGATACGTTCTTCCTCTCTCCACTGCGATTCAGCGCTCCAATATTCGCGCCTCCTCTCCTTCCGTGCTAGCTCGTCTTCGCCGCATTGCCCTGCTTGCCGCCAGAAGGCTGTCCGGATACTATTCATCTCAACTCGTCTTTGGGTTCGACATGGGCATCGATGCAAAAGGCAAGGTCTGGATCATCGAAGCCAATCTTCGTCCGGACATTACCCTTTTTGCCAAGCTGCGCGATAAGCAGATGTACCGTACCATTCTCACCTATCGCAGATAGCCGCAAAAAAGCAGTCTCCCGCCATGAGAGACTGCTCTTTCGTCATGCTTCTAGAAATTAAAGTTATCAGGATCTGGACCAAAACGCTTGTTTTCATTGAGCGCAGTGATCTTCTCCAGGTCATCTGCCTCCAGCGAAAAATCGAAAACATCAGCGTTTTGACGGATGCGCTCAGGCGTAATCGATTTGGGAATGGTCACGACCTTTTGATCCAAATCCCAGCGAAGCACGATTTGTGCCGGAGATTTCCCGTACTTTTCAGCCAGCTCCAGAAGCAATGGATGTTGGAGATTCCCCTGCATCAGCGGGCTCCACGCTTCCATCTGAATCTGATGTTCACGGCAATAGCCTAGCAGATCTCTTTGATTTAACAGCGGATGGAATTCTACCTGGTTAACTGCGGGTACAATCTCGCTTACCGCCCGCAGCTCTTCCAGATGGTGCGCATGAAAATTGCTGACGCCAATCGCCCGTACATAGCCGTCCCGGTACAGCTTCTCCAGCGCTTTCCATGTCTCCGTGTATTTGTCTTTGACCGGCCAGTGGATCAGGTAGAGGTCCAATGTATCCACACCGAGCTTTTTGATGCTTTCGTTAAAAGCTTGAAGCGTCGTTTCATAGCCTTGGTCCGCATTCCACACCTTGGTGGTCAAAAAAAGCTTGTCGCGCGCTATTCCCGACTCGCGAATCGCTTCGCCCACGCCCACTTCGTTACCGTATACAGCAGCTGTATCGATGCTCTCGTACCCGGCCTCAATCGCCGATCGAACAGACAGCTTTACCTCTTCGCCATCCTTCACTCGCCAAACCCCAAGGCCCAGCCACGGCATTGCAACACCGTTGTTTAATACCGTACGATCTGTGATCTGTGTAGCCATTCGATTTCCTCCATCCAGCGTAGAATTGGGACAATATCGTATGTCAGTTTAGCATAATCCAGTTTTTTGGAAAAGTCTTGCGGCACATTACACTAATACAAACGGTTTTTGTAGCTGTCCGCAAGCCCCTCTGCCACTTCCTTCACAGACATACCTGGCAGCTTGATGTGGTCACCCAATATTTGCGCTGCATCAGGCACCCTATCTTTTTCCGGCCATGTCTCTGGCTTCCACAGCCCCGAGCGCATGAATGACTTCGCGCAATGGATGAAACATTCTTCTACTTGAACCCCTATACCAATCGTCGGAGCCTTCCCGTTCACCGCCATGTTTTCCAGCACGTCCGCGTCGCGAATGACGCAGGCTCGACCGTTGATACGCAGCGTCTCTTGCAGCGTCGGAATCATGAAAATCAGACCGATATGCGGATTGTCCAAAATATTGCGCAGTGTGTCCATTCGTTTGTTGCCTGGCCGCTCCGGAACTACCAGATGACGATCATCGACGATATGGACAAAACCCGGCGCATCTCCACGCGGTGAAGCGTCACAATTCCCATTTTCATCTGCTGTTGCAATGATCAAAAACGGAGATCTGGCGATAAAATTGCGGCAGTGCTCATCCAATTGGGTGATGCTTTTGTTCTGAACCACTTTACTTGGCTCGCCAAACAACTCCCTCAGTTCTTCTTGCGCCGTCACCACTTCACGAAAGATTCCGAATCCCTCCACAGCAAACACCTCGTCTTCTTTTTATGGCGTGTCTCGTTTCATCATAGCATATTTGGGTGGGTGGCATCTGAAGAGTAATAGACGCCATCAGCAACCGGTTATACTACAAAGGGGTGATACGATGAAAAAAATACTATTGACGTTTTTAACCCTGCTTTTGCTTGTAGCACCTGTTTCATCCGCTGCACCACTGGAGAGCAGAGAGCAATTGCTGGAAGGAGCATTGATCAATCGATATCTGGACCTGGTTGGCAGTACCCTGCAAAAGCCCTTTGGCTGTGAAAAAATCAGTGAGATCAAGCGTGTGGGCGATCCTAGTCTTCCTACCTTTGAGTTTAAGCTTGAAGTGATCACCTACGGCGGCAGATATGGAGAACCTCCATACGACCTGGTGACCCTGCATATTCGTGATCGGGTTGACATGCTAACGTTGATCGGGTTTGAGAAGAAGAGGAATCTTTCATTGGAGGAATACCAGAAACGCTGTTGGTGGTTCAAACGTTGAGGGTGATTCTATTCCTTTTCTCTGCACAAGGAAACGGCAGCTAAACAAACTCGTTATGCTACCGCCTTTGGTTGCTTGCGTCTTATGAACAAGAAGCCATCTCCTATTGCGTCACATGAGCATCAGGAGCCCTGTCCGCCACGAGATTCAAGGAGATGTCATGCTCCAGCAGCGCTTTTAGCGCACAAAGCACCATCGTGTAGCCTCCCATCGAGTCGAGGGCTTGATTGACGATGTCTTCATTACTTCCGGAAAAGCCTGTATTGGTAATCGTTACAAAGGCTTCCTGCTCCGCTCTGGAAGTAAAGCTCCATTCTGTCTGAGTGCCGTCCGACGATTCGATCCGAATCCGCTTGTTTGGCTCGATTTCCAATACGTGAATCTCATCCGAGACCCCGTACATCTCCCAATCCCAGCGAATGCGTCTGCCCGCTTCTAATCTCCCGCTGCTTTTGGTAAACCAGAATTTCGTCGTGATTTCCGGGTCGATAAAGGCTTCAAACACCTCTTCAACCGGTCTGCGAATCAGCATTTCAGCTTGTACAACTGGTTTGATTTCTGTCATTGTACTTGCTCCTTTCCTTGCGCTTTGTTCCTTTCATCTTAGCAAAATGCGTCGGCTGAGATTACTTATGTATTGCTTTGTTCATGACCTTTTTACTGCACACACTTCTATCATTTTCAGCAAGCGAAAAGGATTTCAATCCATGACGAGGTGTTAATTTTGGACATTTGTTATATAGTAGATGATCAATCACTCTCCGTTTAAGCGTTTCTTTCACTGGCTCAAGATGTTTGGCCCGGTAACTACAACGCAGGACAGACGGGTATGGCTTTAAATAATACTATCAATATTTCTGCTTTTGACGGTAACACATTGGTTGGGTGTCTGAGAATTCTGTCCGATGGCTATTACTTCAGTACCATTACAGAGATTTTGGTCAGAAGCTCCTATCAAGGTAAAGGAATCGGTAAAAAACTAATGGAGCTTGCTTGGGATGCAAGCCCAACCTCCCTGTTTTTTGGAGCACAACCAGGCAACGAAGTGTTTTTTGAAAAACTAGGCTACCAAAAATCGATGCAATCTTTTGAGAAGAAGAAGGCTAGACCCAATTGATTTCCTTCCTTATTTCCAGACTAAAATGAATTTTTTATACAAAGGAGCTTTGGTATGAATTGTTTGGGTTGCCGTCTAGCGACTGGGCTTGATCCTGCCTATATCGTGTATGAAGACGATGTGGTTTGTTGCTTTCTAGACATCGATCCGTTTCACGAAGGACATACTTTGATTCTTCCGAAAAATCATGTTGTGGAGTTGGAAGAGCTTGATAAGAAAACCTTGATGGCCGTTATGGATGTAGCGAAAATGTTGGCTTCTGTATTGAAACAGATTTATAAGGTGGATGGAATCAGCATTTGTCAAAATGGCGGATCATGTAATGACCTCAATCATTTTCATTTGCATGTCATTCCCCGCTTTGACGGCGATGGCTTTTCTTGGGAGGAATCCTTACGGCGCCAAAATGCCGACAAACGCTTAGATGAAGTACAATCAACTATCAGAGCTTTCATTCTGAAATCAACCTAGTTTTAATACTAAGCTTTCATACATACACCAGGGAGGCGAGTTATATGGAAGGAGGGTATGTAGTAGGTTGGGGAACTTTGGCTCTGATCAATGCAGGTCTAGCGCAAAGCAAAAATGAAAGTGGTCTTTTCTGGTTTTTGCTATCTCTTTTACTCGGCCCCATCGCTACATTCATGATCGTCATATGGGTAAAGTTTCCGAAAAAGAACGTATAAGGGGGTTATTCGCTTCATGCATTGTGCATCGTGCGGATATGAATATGATTGATTTCCTGATTCCGAACGTAACCTATTAAAGGTAAGACCCGAAAAGCCAAACAGGACATCAAAAACGCAATGAATTCGATCTACGATGAAAAGGATGATTGTTTCATCTGTCCGAATAACCAGACGGTTACATTCAGACCTTTCCTTATACATAAAAATGGAGCCAAATAATGGCTCCTTGGATGGTTATCGAGCTGATTCAAATAGTACAGGTTCTTTGTATGTCCATCCTTTCTTGGAATCAAACTGGATTGGGAAGGATAATGTTTCTCCACTCTCCCTAGTAAAGGAGAAGGTGCCTTCGTGTAAATCTTCGTCCAGAAGTATGATCGGTATTTGATCCCCTATTTGTGCGTGTTTTCTCATGATCGCTGATTGAACATCAATAAAGGTCCCAACGAAATCCACTTCGTAGTAATTTTCCAAGTCATCAATGAAAGGGGTTATATCGGTATATTCAATATAAACCCATTTTTTACCTTTTACATCAGTAATAACATTTTTGTCTTTTACTGAATGTGTAGATTTTATTGCATCTGTGTCTACTTCGATACCCAAAACTTCGAGTGTGCTTTGGTTGTTTAATTTTTCAATCATGTAAGGTTCATTCGCACTAAGCTGATTAGTGATAAAAAAGGTGCTACCAGCGCAAAGCAGGGCAAGACCTAAAGCAGCCATTCTATTCTTTTTCATGTGTTGAAACCTCCCACTATAAATTAATGTTTTCTCGCGTTTGCTCACTCATTCTTAGATTTTCAACCATCAACATTCCAGA
>NZ_JAFLPN010000044.1:0-25903 GCF_029870785.1 Brevibacillus sp. AY1 | reverse complement strand
ATTTGGGGAGGTACTCCTTTTTCTATGCTCAAAAAACCTTGAGCCCGTAGGGCTCTAATTTATGAAATTGATTCGAGTATTTAAAATTAGAAATTATTGATTTCAATCAAATTTATAATGAGAAAGGAACTTTGGGAGAAAGATATTTCCTAAGATTGCATTTAAGTGATAAATCGAGTGTCCTATTATCGTATTGGTTAGAGAATAATATAATAACTCCAGGTGCGTACGGTAGTGAAGAGCTAAAAAAAATTGTCCTAAATCAGTTAGAAAGAATAAAAATTGATAGAGATAATTGCTCAAAATGATGCTTTTGGAGAATGACGCGATACCGACCACGCACGCTAGGTGGAAATTTCTCTTTTGCCTTCAGACGATGTACCTATAGATTCTGGTTGTTTCGCTAGGAGAAATAACCTAATCAATTGTGTCGAATAGTGATAATTCGTGTCGAAAATAGTCTATATTACCTAGGTAAACAATGTCAATAGAACGAGCTAATCAGGATGAAATGTGATTTGAGGGGCTATAAAAAATTTTTTACAAATCCGATAAAACCTATTAATTGACTTGGATATAGATTGCGTAGTACGATAACTCACATGATCAAACGTTGAATAAAGGATAGAACTTCCTCATGCATGATTTACCGAAAGTGTAATCATGTGGATTTTCTATAAGATTTATTCACACTAAACACAGTTGTATAGATGGAATTGGAGGAAGTTCAGCATGAGAAAAGTGTTAGGTCTTTTTGCATCAGGGTTGCTTGTATTGGCTTTGACAGCGTGTGGGGGAGGAGCGCAGCAAAGTGCCGCGATTCCCGAGAATAAGATCGTCGTAGGTGTAACGTCTGGTCTTCATGAAGAAATCCTTGAAAAGGTGAAAGAAGTAGCGGCAAAGGATGGTCTGGAAGTAGAGTTGAAAGCATTCTCGGACTTCCAAATGCCAAACATTGCACTGGTTGAAAAAGAAATTGACGCGAACAGCTACCAGACGATTCCGTTTTTGGAGAGCTATAAAAAAGAAAAAAATGCAGATCTGACACAAGTGGGGCAGACCGTCCTCAACCCGATGGGTGTGTACTCGAACAAAATCAAAAGCTTGGACGAGCTGAAAGAGGGAGACAAGATCGGATTGCCGAGCGATCCGACGAATAGCGTACGCGCCTTGCTGGTCTTCCAGAGCGCAGGACTGATCAAGCTAAAAGACGGCGTGGGTGATGACGCGACTGTTCTCGATATCGCAGAAAATCCGAAAAAGCTGGAGTTCATCGAGCTGGATGCAGCACAAATCGCCAAGCAGCTGGATGATCTGACAGCAGCAGCGATCAATACGAGCTATGCGATCAAAAACAACCTGAATCCTGGCAAAGACGCAATCTTCCTGGAGCAAAAGGATTCCAAGCACCACAACGTCATTGTCGTCCGAACAGAAAACAAGGATGACGCCGCGGTACAAAAACTGGTGAAGGCATATCAAAGCGACGAAGTGAAGAAGTTCGTGGAGGAACATTTCGAAGGTTCGGTTATCCCAGTTTGGTAAACCGCAAAGGCTCCGCCCACAATGGGTGGGGCCACGTTTTGTTCATTCCGCTTGCAAATGTCTAACTGCTCGGGAGATTGAAGGAGGTTCAGCTCAGACGTGATTACATTGTCGAATGTTTCAAAATCTTTCCGCACGTCCAAAGGAACGGTTCATGCGATTCAGGATGTTTCACTCGAAGTAAAACTGGGCGAAATCTTTGGCGTGATCGGATACAGCGGCGCAGGGAAAAGTACGTTGATCCGGTGTGTCAATTTGCTGGAAGCACCTACTTCCGGTTCTGTCGTCATTCAAGGCAAAGAAGTAACCAACCTGCCTGCGGAGGAGCTGATGCAGGTCAGACGCAAAATCGGCATGATTTTTCAGGGGTTCAATTTGCTCAAGACAGCGACCGTCTATGACAATATTGCGATTCCACTGCGGCTGACAGATGTAGACAAAAATGAAATAGACGGGCGTGTCACCAAATATCTGCGGATCGTGGGCTTGGAAGACAAGCACGACGCCTATCCAAGCCAATTGTCCGGCGGGCAGAAGCAGCGGGTTGCGATTGCGCGGGCCTTGGCCCAGGAACCAGAGCTGTTGCTAAGCGACGAGGCGACGAGCGCCCTGGATCCGGAGACGACCGAGTCCATCCTGGAGCTGCTGCTCAAGATCAACGCTGAGCTGGGTATCACTATCATGCTGATCACCCATGAGATGAATGTGATTCAAAAAATCTGTGACCGGGTGGCTGTCATGGAGAATGGGCGAGTGATCGAGCTGGGCAAGACGGTCGATATCTACGCCCAGGCCAAGCATCCGACGACCAGACGTTTTGTCAACAGTACCTATCACAAGGAACTGCCCCCTTCCCTGCTGCAAGAATTGAAAGAGACAGGTCCAGTGGTCAGGCTCTCGTTTGTCGGTGGAAGTACCAGCAAGCCTGTATTAGCGCAGGTAAGCGCCCTCTTTCCGGTATCGCCCAACATTTTGGCAGGGGGGATCATCCAGCTGAAGCAAGAGAAGATCGGCACCCTGGTGGTCCATTTGAATGGAGATCCGGAAGAGACGAAAAAGGCAATCGCCTATCTGGAAGACCAGGGCGTAAAGGTAGAGGGAGTGGAAGTAGGAGATGAGTGAAATCCAGCAATTCATTGAAGGGCGTTTGCCTATCATCGGCGAGTCTGTGGTCCAGACGCTTCAGATGGTTTCCGTCTCGCTCGCCATTTCTGTCCTGATCGGCTTGCCGCTTGGCATTCTGTTGATCCTGACGCGTCCGGGCAATGCGCTGGAAAATCGCGTTGTTTACCAGGTGCTAAATGTCTTCGTCAATATCGTCCGTTCAATTCCTTTTATTATCCTGCTCTTTTTCATCCTGCCGTTTACCAAGCTGATTGTCGGCACGTCGATCGGGATCAAAGGAGCCATCGTTCCACTGATCGTCCACGCTGCGCCCTCCATCGCGCGCCTGATGGAGAATGCACTGGTAGAGGTGGATAGCGGCGTGATTGAGGCATACCGATCGATGGGGATTCGAACACGTCACATCATCTGGCACGTCATGCTGCGTGAGGCCAGACCGACGATTATCCTCGGATTGACCATTGCGGTCATCAACCTGGTGGGCGCTACGGCGATGGCAGGCTTGGTCGGGGCTGGCGGTCTGGGCGACCTGGCTTATCGCTTCGGGCATCTGCGCTACGAGGTCGATGTGATGTACGTCACCGTATTTATTTTGATCCTGATGGTGCAATGCTTGCAGTCAATCGGGAATAAATTAGCAGCCAAGTATAAAAAAGATTAGTGCAATTGCGACAGGGAGGTGTGAAAATAGATGAATGAAGATTATTTATATGTAAATAAAACAGGAGCGATTGCGACGATTTTTCTCAATCGTCCAAAAAAGCGGAATGCATTCAATCTGGCCATGTGGATCAGGTTGTCCCAACTCCTCGAACAGCTGGAAGCAGATGACGAAACAAGAGTCGTGGTCATTCGCGGTGTGGACGAAACGGCTTTTGCCGCAGGAGCGGATATCAGTGAGTTTTTGGAAAACCGTTCATCTGCCGAAAAGGCGAAAGCGTACAACGATCCGGCAATGGAGTCGGTCGATCGCCTGCATCGCTTTCCCAAACCGACGATAGCCATGATTCATCAAACCTGCATAGGCGGAGGCTTGGACATCGCGCTGTCTTGCGATTTCCGCTTCAGCGCAGACAATGGAATGTTCGCCATCACGCCAGCCAAGCTGGGGATCGTCTACAATCTGACCAGCACCAAGCGGCTTGTTGATCTGGTCGGACCGTCGCGAGCCAAAGAGATGCTGTACACGGCGAGCACCCTCGATGTGAGCGAAGCGTACCGCATCGGTCTGGTCGATCGCATCTACAGTACAGAAGAGCTCGAGCGTGAGACGTACACTTTCGCAGAAAAGCTCAGTGAAGGCTCACAGGTATCGATGCGCGGAACCAAAAGGATGGTGCAGGCTGTCCTGGACGGGAGGATCGAAGAGGACGCTCAGTTGGCTGAGCTGGTCCTGCAATCCTTTGACTCCGCTGATCACCGGGAAGGTGTGCACGCTTTTTTGGAAAAGAGAAAACCACGTTTTCGCTAACCAGGAAGGGAAGTAGTCATTGATGTCTTTTACAGAAAACAAAGAAACGCTGCTGTTCACCAAAGTAGATAAATCTACGGAGTCTCTCCCGATCTCTTATGAGGATTGGGAAAAAAAGGCGCGCGATATGGTTCCAGCCGGACCCTTTGACTATACAGCAGGAGGCTCTGTAGAGGAGCTGACGCTCGCTTCCAACCGCGCTGCATTTTCTCGCTGGGCGATTGTGCCCCGCATGCTTCGTGACGTAACCCATCGTTCGATGGCGATCACACTGTTCAATCAGCAGTTGAAAACACCTGTCATGCTCGCACCTGTAGGCATGCAGAAGATTTCCCATCCAGAAGGGGAGCTGGCTACAGCACGTGCAGCAGCCGCAGCAGGCGTACCCTTGGTGGTGAGCACAGTATCGTCACACTCGATGGAGCAAATCGCAGAGGTGATGGGCGATGCTCCCCGCTGGTACCAGCTCTACTGGTCGACGGACCGCGAAGTGAGCGCGAGCATGGTCAGACGGGCTGAAGCGGCAGGCTACTCGGCTATCGTACTGACGGTAGATACGATCATGCTGGGATGGAAGCGTCGCGATTTTAAAAACGGGTACTCGCCACTTCGCGAGGGCTATGGGATGGCCAACTACATCAGCGACCCCGTTTTTTGTTCCCGTCTCGCAGAAGTGACGCCGGAGAATGCGGTAGAGGAAATTCTGCGCACGATCTATACACCGGCTTTGAACTGGAACGATATCGCGTATTTGCGTGAGCATACAAAGCTGCCGATTTTGGTCAAAGGCATCCTGCATCCGGACGATGCCAAGCTGGCGCTGGAACATGGCGTAGACGGTATCATCGTCTCCAACCACGGTGGACGTCAGGTGGATGGCGCGATTTCTTCACTGGATGCTTTGCCTGCGATCGCAGAAGTGGTAAAAGGACAGATTCCTTTGTTGTTGGACAGCGGCGTACGGACAGGCCCCGATGTCGTGAAGGCGCTCGCGCTCGGAGCGAATGCCGTCCTGATCGGTCGACCGTTTGTCTATGGGCTGGCAGTTGCCGGCGAACAAGGCGTGGCCAGCGTGATAGACACCTTGCTCAACGAGCTGGATGTCACGATGGCTCTTTCAGGCAGCACTTCGATTGCAGATCTGAACCGAAGCATCCTGACACGCCTCTAATACACATCCAGGAGGCTTTTGGCATGCAACAAGCGTTACAAGGCATGAAGGTCATCGATTTGACGCAGGTTTTGGCTGGACCCTACTGCACGATGGTGCTGGGTGATCTGGGAGCGGACGTGATCAAGGTCGAGAAGTACCCAAACGGGGATGACAGCCGGATCATGGGTCCTTATTTTGAGCAGGAAAGCTACAGCTTCATGGCGGCCAATCGCAACAAGCGGGGAATTCGCCTGAACATCAAAGAGCAGCAGGGAAAGGACATCCTCTACGATCTGGTGAAGACCGCTGATGTCTTTATTGAGAATTTTCGTCCTGGTACGGCCAAAAGCTTGGGCATTGACTATGAGACCTTGCGCGAGATCAATCCGGGCCTCATCTACTGCTCGATTTCGGGTTATGGACAGACGGGGCCATACAGCTCCAAGGGTGGCTACGACATTATGGCGCAAGGGCTGTCCGGGATGATGAGCATGACCGGAGAAAAGGGCGGACGTCCGGTGAAAAACGGAATCGCCATCCATGATATCGCAGCTGGAATGACCGCGATCTATGCGATTATGGCAGCTTACATTCACAAGATGAAAGCAGGAGAGGGACAGTATATCGACCTCTCCCTGGTGGACTCCGGCCTTGCCTGGACAGTATGGGAGTCGGCAGCTTATTTCGGAGCGGGAGAGGTTTCTACAGCCAATGGCTCCGCACATCGCGTCACAGCGCCGTACCAAGGCTTCCCGACGAAGAATGGACATATTCTCGTCGGAGCGGGCAACCAGAAGCTGTGGGAAAAGTTTTGCCGCGAAGTCATCGAGCGTGAAGAGCTGATCCATGATCCCCGCTTTTTGACCAATACGGATCGGCGCGATCACTTGGATGAGCTGGAGCAGGTGATCCAGGATTGTTTGATGCAGGCGGATTCCGAATACTGGCTTGCTCGTCTGGACGAGGCGGGGGTGCCTTCCAGCCCGATCTACAGCTATGATCAGGCCTTGAATGACCCGCACATCCGATCCCGCGAGATGGTGATGGAGTACGAACATCCGTTAGCGGGGAAGATCCAGAGTCTGGGCTTTCCTGCCAAAATGTCCGGAACACCGGGACAGGTGAAGCGTCCGGCCCCTTTGCTTGGGCAGCATACCAAGGAAGTGCTGGAGGAATTGCAGTACTCGGAAGAAACGATCCGGGAGCTGGAAGAAAAGAAGATTATCTGATAGGAGTCGAGGACTATCCTGCAATAGGGTGGTCTTTCTTTTTGCGCCTGACGACCACCAGAATACCGCTAAACGGAACCGAGCCTCTTCTTCATGAGGTAATTGTGCAGGGCAACACCACGGCGTTCGACCGTCTGCTTCTGAATCGTTTGATATCCATGACGTTCAAAGAATGGTTTGGCTGTGATGCTTGCTTCTGTCCAGATTTGTTGCAGTCCCAGTCTGTTTGCTTCCGACTCCAGCTGATGAATCAAAGCGCTGGCGATTCCACGTCCTTGATAATCTTTGTGGACGTAAAGCCGATCGAGATACCCATCATGTGTCATGTCGCCAAAGCCTGCAAGCAATCCGTCTATTTCTGCGACATAGGTGATGTGACTACGAAAAGAGTGGCTCCATTGCGCCAATCTCATCTCCCGTTCGTCTTCCGGTGCCCAGACTTGCAGCTGTTCGTGCGAATAATCGTGTGCATTCACTGTATGCACCGTTTCGTAAAAGAGGGCAACCATTTGGCTGATATCTGAATCCCTGTATGCTCGGATAATCATATTCATGTGCTTGCCTCCCCAGGAACTGGTAAGATAAAAAGTGAATCTATTACTAGGCAAATGCGCGGACAAGAAGCGCAAAAACAAGGAGAACGTGATGAAATCAGGAAAAACAAATGCCATGCGGATCTTGGACAAGGAAAAAATCGCCTATACCATGATGACATACAAGACAGATGACGGAAAAATCGATGGCGTCTCCGTAGCTGCCAAAATCGGCAGGGAACCGGGAGTAGTCTACAAAACCTTGATTTCCCAAGGGGCAAGCAAGGCGTATTACGTGTTTGTCATTCCTGTTGAAGCCGAGCTCGATCTGAAGAAGGCGGCCAAGGCTGTCGGAGAAAAAAAGATCGACATGATTCCGGTTAAAGAAATCACCCAGGTGTCGGGCTACATACGCGGCGGCTGTTCGCCAATTGGAATGAAAAAGCAGTTTCCTACCATGATTGACGAGCAGGCACAGACACTGGAAACGATGATTGTCAGCGGGGGGCAAATTGGCATTCAGATCGAACTTCAGGTAGAGAACCTCGTAAAAGCGACCAAAGCGGCTTTTGCGGACGTCACACAGTAGCTAGATTGGACAGGAGGCCGTAAACCATGAGATTCAGAATGGAATTGTTCGTGAAGGATGTGCGAGCATCAGCTAGATTTTACTCCGAAGTGCTGGGCTTTGTCAGTGGAGAAGAATCGGACGATTACATGTCTGTGAGAAATTGGGATGCATCCATCGGTCTTGGTGCTATCGAGAATCTGCCGGATGGTCATTACCTGAAACCTCAATCCGAACAGGAGCGAAAAGGGGGAGGGGTAGAAATCGTGCTGGAGGTTGAAGCGATCGAAGCTTACTACCGCAGCATCATGGAGCTAGGCTACGCCATCCATGGAGCTTTAGCCAGACGACCTTGGGGAGCTACGGATTTTCGGATTGTCGACCCCGACGGCTACTATATCCGTCTAACAGAAAAAAATAACGGATTGTTTCTAGAACGCCTGAAAGAGAAGGGCGTTTTTTTGCGGAAAAAAGGATGACAGCTTGTCAACATCGTTTGCAAAAATGTCAGCATTCGTATCCCTATGAACATTCATCTTTTTCCATTCCATGATATAATCGAACCGATATACAACTTGATAGACATCATTTACTAAATCGAATATATCGCTTTTTCTGGAGAGGAACCCATTATGGCTAATGATACGATCGTGCAACTTTCTGACCAGGACTGGGAAGAGTTGTTGCATGAAAAAGATGAAAAATTGAAGCGAGCGTTGCGAGAGCTCGCTGACGTCAGACATGCATTGGATCAATCCACGATTGTGGCGATCACGGATCATCGTGGCCAGATTCTATTCGCGAATGATCAGTTTTGCCGAATCTCCAAGTACGAGCGAAAAGAGCTGATCGGGCAAGACCACCGGATTTTGAATTCAGGTACACATCCGGCGAGTTTTTTCAAGCAGATGTGGGCTACGATCGGTTCAGGGAAGATATGGCGAGGGGAAGTACGCAACCGCGCAAAAGACGGAAGCTTTTACTGGGTAGACACTACGATCGTCCCGTTTAAAAATCAGCAGGGGAAGATCTATCAATATGTATCCATTCGCAGCGATATTACGGATCGAAAGCAAATGGAAGAAGAAGTGAGAAAAAGCGAGGAGCAGTACCGCATCATAGCTGAAAATACATCTGATATCATTTCCATGATCGATAAATCAGGAAAATGTCTCTACCTCTCTCCCTCTCATCGGAACATATTGGATCATCATGTGCCAGATGAGCAGATCATCAACCTGCTTGATGTTGTCGTTGAGGAGGATCGCGAAATTATGGCGTACGCGATACTCTACACGAGTAGTACAAGAAAAGAATACATGGCGGAATGCCGTCTGAAAACGAATCGAAATACGACTGTCTGGACAGAAACCAAGCTGAATCCGGTGCTGGACGAGCATGGAGATGTAAAGAGGCTGTTGTTGGTCACACGCGACATTACGGAGCGGAAGCTGTCCGAAGAGACGATTCACCACCTGGCTTATCACGATGCCCTGACCGATCTGCCGAACCGCCGGATGTTTATCCAGCATCTGAACAGGGAAATCATTTCGGCCAAGCGCTTCCAATCCAATCTGGCAGTCCTCTTTCTCGATATGGATCGCTTCAAGGATGTGAATGACTCCTTCGGTCACGATGTCGGGGATCTGCTGCTAGTCGAAGCAGCAAAACGTCTGCAGAAATGTGTGAGGACTGGAGATATGGTAGGCAGGCTCGGCGGGGACGAATTTACCATTCTGCTGACGCAAATCACGGGACGCCAGGAAGCAGCGGATATCGCCGGTCATATTATGCAAGAGCTGCAGAAGCCATTTGCCTTTAATGGCAATGAATTCAACATTTCCTGCAGTATCGGGATCGCGCTGTATCCAGATGACGGTGACCAAGCAGAAGATTTGCTGAAACGTGCAGACACCGCGCTCTACACAGTCAAATCGCGGGGAAGAAACGGTTTCGATTTCTTTGATCCGACGATGGAAGCCAAATCTCTGGAACGGATTCTGTTGGAAAATGAACTGCGAAAAGCGATTGAACAAAAACACTTCCAAATCTATTACCAGCCGAAAATGGATATCAGCACGGGCAAGCTGACTGGAATGGAAGCGCTCGTCCGCTGGATGCATCCTGAACTGGGCGTCATTCCTCCCAATCGCTTTATCCCGATCGCAGAAGAAACCGGAATGATTCTGCCGCTGGGTGAATGGATTTTGCACGAAGCTTGTAGACAGAACAAGGAGTGGCATGATCAGGGATTTGAGCTGAAGGTATCAGTCAATCTGTCCGCCAGACAAATCTATCAAAAGGATTTGGTGGCGATGATCAGGCAGACTCTTACAGAAACCGGATTGGACCCGAAATGGCTGGAGCTGGAGATCACGGAGAGCATTTTCGTGAAAATGGAAGAAGCCACATGTGTCTTGCAGCAAATCCGGGAAGAGGGGATTCAGATTTCCATCGATGACTTTGGCACGGGGTACAGCTCCTTCAGCTACATCAAGAGCCTGCCTGTGGATACGATCAAAATCGATGCCTCCTTCATCCGTGATGTGCACCATAACCAGGAAAGCCAAGCGATTGTAAAAGCCATCGTAACGATCGCGGAGAGTCTGAACATGAATGTCATTGCGGAGGGAATCGAGCTTTCCGATCAGGTGGAAGCCTTGCAGCAAAACGGCTGCGGACTCGGACAAGGATACTTGTTCAGCAAACCGCTGGCCAAAAGCGATTTCGACGAATATTTGCGCATGCAGTAAACGATCATGACCGTTTATTTGCAGACCGCAAGCGGCCACATTCTATTTAATGAAAAAATGGGTGTCCTCAAGTAGGCTCAACTACTAGTGGACACCCATTCTTCATCTCGCTGCGCTACTCATTTAAGATCCGCTTATACAAGCCGTGCTCATAAATGTATTGCAGACATACCTCTGGCAACAGAAAGCTGGGATCGCCGCCCTTGCGGATCTCGTCCCGGATGTAGGTCGAGCTGATCCCCATATTGATTCCCTTGCTCATGATCAGAAAATGCTCATCGTTGTTTCGCAGCAGCGGATCGTCTGCGATCATATCGGCAGATGCATAGCCTTCTCTTGACATCACGATAAAGTTGAATTGCGTGACTAGCTTCTCAGCGTTGCCCCAGTTGGACATGCCAGCCAGAAGATCAGAGCCCATGATGAAAAACAGATCATCTTCAGGATACTTTTTGCGCATGTGGATCATGGTGTCGTAGGTGTAGGTCTCTCCCGGCAAGGCATCCATCTCTACTGTAGAAATCTCAAAAAGCGGGTCACCAAAGCGATTTTTCTTGTGGCTGGAGGTGGCCAGCGCCAAGCGCAGCATCTGCAAGCGATGGTGGTCTTCGGTCTGCAGCTTTTTATCATGGCGCAAGGACGAGCACGGCACAAAAATGACCTTGTCGAGACGCTTTCGATGAGCTACCGTTGCTGCTGTGAACAGATGGCTGTATGTGATCGGGTCAAAACTGCTTCCGTATATACCAATCCGCATCGGATTCATTCCTTTCCTAAGTCGGCAGAGCAAACAGGTCTTTGGCTACCATGTAAAATCGGTGGATCGCGTCACGGAAATCTTGTAGGCTTTCTGCCAGGCAGTGAAGGCATCTTCTGCGGCTGCTTCAAAACCAGGAATGCTGCTCATGCAATCCTCCAAAACCACGATCCTTGAGGTTACAGACGGATCGGCTTCATAGTATTCGAGGATTTGACGCAGCGACTCTAACACGCAATGCGATTTGGCTTCCCCTACAACGAAGATGTACTCGTACGTCCTCAAGCTCTCCAAAAAGTCGAGCTGTTCTGCTGCATGCGGACCATACTCTGGCTTGATAATACCGTACATTTCACTTAATGGGTCCTTGCCTTTTACGATGCGCAGAGGGGCGGCTTTCCTTGCAACGGAGTGATAGTAAACCATATTCGCAAATTGGCCTTCCAAAGCGGCTCCAAAGCTGCCCTCCAGGCAATGGTAGGGCCAGATGCAGAGCTCTTTTTTGCTGTTTTGCGCCAGATGGCTTACATAGTCGAGGCTTTCTGTCTGATGGGTGAGGGCTCGCCATTTTCCAAGCTGCACGTCTTCATGCGTAATGATGGTGAATGGGGCTGGATGATTGCCCTTGTCATCGACCCACCAGCCAGGATGAAAGATTTGCTGAGGCTGGTGCGTATCCAAAGAGATTGCGACCTGCGTAATCTTCTCCATATGATCGTACAGGAATCGGGCAGCGCGCGATACGTCCAGGTGGGACCCTGGTACGCCGAGCTCTCCCTGCTCCATGAAATCATTTTGCATATCGATAGCCAGAAACAGCGTTTTCCGTTTGTCAGCGCTAGCTGGCGAGATGTTCTCCTGGGTTGCTTTTTGGAGCAGATGATTTAATCGGACTTCGGAAGTACGTCCGATACGGGTTTCATCAAAGAGTTCGTGAAACGGCGTCTTCATGATTTTCCTCTCCTTTGGATAGAAGCTGGAAGCTCTTACTATGTATTTAATCCAAAAAGGACGCAACATTCAATACAACGACCACAAGTTCAAGAAGTTTACATAAAAAAACCATTGTATTGATAATCAGGTGTGATAGATTGATACATGGAAACTTGGAGTACAAGGATAAACGGTAGAAAAAGTAGACCAACGAAAAGAGAAAAAGGCGGGAACACGTTTGAAAGATTTTCGCTTGTTCATTGCGGCAGGGGCCTTCCTCCTTTTGATTGGATGGTTCCTGCCTGGTGTGCCATTTGCGAAGAGAACGGAGCAGGTGACCAGCACACCCGAATTTACCAGACTTTTGCCAGGTGAGCTTTTTATCAGGGAGCATCTGACGAATGAAGATCTGACCCTGAAGACCAATCTTCAGGCTTCTCCCACAAAAGACGAGAATGTCGCACAAGGGGATGAAACCCTTTCAGAGTCACTGGGTCTATGGATGATGTACGCAGTGGAAAAAGGGGATCATGCCTTGTTTGCTCAAAATGTAGACGTCCTGCAAGCCCACTATTACCAGGATGGCTGGATCGCCTGGAAAGCAGGGGGAGAGAAGAATGCCACTGTCTCGACCAATGCACTCGTCGATGATCTGCGGATTGCTGAGGCTCTCTATCTGGCAGCAGAAAAATGGGGAGACGAAAAGTACGCCCAGCTCGCCAACGAAATCGGACAAAGCGTCAAGGAGCATCAAGCGCAGGGCGGTCTCTTGGTCGATTTTTACGATCGGAAGCATCAGCTGTCCAGTGATCACCTTACGCTCTCCTATCTGAACGCTTCAGCTATTCATATGATGAAGGAGCATCAGCAGGTTAGTGAGGAGCTCGATCAGTAAGTACGTACTTTTCTGGACAAGCTGCCGACCCGGCAAGGATTTTTCCCATTTTCCTACCAGCTGGCCAAGAAAGAGTATGTGTATCAGCAGGAAGTGAATCTGATCGATCAATTGTATATCGCGTATCATCGGGCACAAGCAGGGATTGCGTCGCCAGAGCTTTGGTCGTTTTTGAAGGCAGAGTTCGTGCAACATGGCCTTCTGTATGGAAGGTATGATGCAGTGACGAAGCAGCCTGTGGTCGCGTACGAGTCTCCAGCCGTATACGGATTGGCGATTTTGACTGCAAGCGAGCTTGGAGATCATTCCTTTGCCATGGATTTGTACGAACGAATGATTCGCCAGCAGATTCGGCGACCGGAACATGCATTCTACGGCGGTTATTTGGACATGAGTCGGATGGATACGCATTCCTTTGACAATTTGCTTCCACTGCTTGCAGAAAGGAGGCTGTTCAATGATGGGACGCTCCAATAAGAACGGGATATTTATCGGCTATCAAGTGACATTTTTGTTTTTCATTCTCCTGCTCATCCTGTTCGCAGCGGGTTTTCCTTCCATGCAGCTGATCCCGGCCATTCTGATCGGCTGGACGCTGATCATCAGTCTGACGGGCATTTTGTTTGGATTGCTGGCCAGCTTGGGGCTGAGTCTGTTCAGTCTGTTTCTATTTGGAAGTCTGTTGATTTGGGGGATGTTTGCCGGCTGGACGATCCCGCTATCCGTTACCGATATCGTCATCTGGATGGGACTCTTTCTCATCGCAGCCATTCTTACCGGTCTGACTCATCGGTTGGTGAGCCAGACAGTAGCCGAGCATCAGGAGATGGTAGAGAAGTTTGACGAGCTGGTTACGATCGATGAAGTGACGGGATTTTCAAACGAAAAGCGGCTGCTTTTTGACCTGGAGGAAGAGTTCAGTCGATCACGCCGGACGGGTATTCCTTTTTCGCTGATGCTGATCGAAGTCAACTATCTGGACTCCTATTTTCGTCTGTACGGACAAAAGGAAGGGGACTACCTGCTTAGCTCCTTGGCTGCCCTATTGCGCAACAACACGAGGCTGACAGACCGCAAGTTTCGCCTCGATCTGAGCGAGCAAGGTTCAGGCACCTTTGCTGTTATTTTAAGCAACAGTCATGAGGAGGGAGCTGAGGTGGTCGTCCAGAAGCTGGAGAAGCTCCTCCGTGTCCACACGCTGGAAAACAACAAAAAGCAGGTCACACTAACGATCGGTTTTGGCATCAGTCATTATGCGGAAGATGTAAGTGACCACTTGGAGATGGTGCAACGTGCCAAACAAGAGCTGGATCAATATATTCAATAATCCTGGCCGCATCGTCCTCTCTTTGCTTGCGGTACTATTGCTGATGGCAGGGACAGGGACCAGCCTGTACGCTGCCCAAGGGCTTGGACGAGATTCTGTGCCCAGGATATTGGTCGTCTATACGACAGAGGACGGGGTCTTGACTGACGAAGTCCGCATGCTGGATCTGGCGCTGGGTCATTTCAGCTCAAAGCTCTCCTATGTGTCGGACGAGGCTTTGACCCGACGGAATCTGAATGGAATCACACATCTCGTCTATTACGGGGGCATCTCCAATGAACTGTCCAGTTCGACAAGGGAGATTTTGCAGAGCTTTGAAGGCCATTTGTTTGTGTTAGGAAAAAACGTCGAACAGCTGGGAGCTCGATTTGCCTTTCTCCAGCGGAATGGGCAGGTAGATATTCAGATGGTATCCAAACCGCAGGGGATCGATCCGATGCTGCTTGACGACAACTTTCTGGTGGAGCGTATTTCGCTTGTCCAAGGCGAGGTCTTGCTGGAGGGATGGAAAGGCGTTTATTCCTATCCCTTGATGGTGCAGCACGATCGTACTGCCTATTTTGCTAGCGCCAATTTTACTTCTCCCTTCTCCATCTTCGTGTCAGAAGCATTGCACGAAGTATTTCAGCAGGCACATCAAGAGGGACGTCAAGCTTTGCTGCGCTTGGAGGACGTACATCCTCATTCTGATCCAAAGCTGGTTTTGGAAGCCGGGACTTATTTGGCGGAAAAAGGGATTTCCTACGTCATCGCGTTGATCCCGGTATACGTCAATTCCGGGACGAAAGAAATCGTGCATTTGAAGGAAAAGCCGGAAATGGTCAAGGTACTTCGGGAATTGCAGAAAAGGGGAGCTAGTATTATCCTGCACGGCTATATGCACCAATATCGCAATTCAGAGACGGGGGAAGGCTCGGAATTTTGGGACATTGAGAACAACACATCCATATCCAAAGCTCCGGATGATGAGACTCCCTTGAAAAAAAGGTATGAATGGTCATCTCAGTCAGCGTATGAAGACTATGAGCAGTCGCTGAGACAATATGAGGAAAACTACATGCAGACGCGCATGGCGAGCGGAATCAAAGAGCTGACCGAGCTGGGCCTGGCTCCCGTCGCTTTTGAAGCCCCGCACTACACGATGAGTCAAAAAGGGTACGAGGTAATGGCTCGCCATTTTTCTTTCGTGCTGGGGCAGATTCAGTTTAACGACAATGACTGGAGACATATGGGAGCGCCTCCTTTTGTGTCCAAGCCAGCCTTTTTGCATGGGATGACGATTCTCCCGGAAACGGTAGGGTATTACGATCCTGCCTCGCTTACACCCATGCAGGATATCAGGGACAAAGCCAAGCAGGTCAGCTTTGTGCGCGATGGAGTGATCGGGATGTTTTTCCATCCGTACTTGGGCGTGGCCCCTCTGAAAGAAATGATCGCCTACACAGAGACGATGCCTGATCTGCAGTGGATGGACGTGCGCAGGCTGAGCGGGCAGGAAATCAGCGTGGAAAGCGGAGGGGAAACCAGCAACGATCCAGCTGTACCGGAGCCAGAAATGCAAGCTGGAACCGTGTCCGCATCAGAGCTGTATCAAAGCGCCATGTCTTCCTTGCGGGAAAATAGTGGGGTACAGCTTGTTTTGTGGGGGATTGCCGCGCTGGTATCGTGCATGGTGATGCTGTTTCTGCTGTACACGTGGCGCAATCGAGCCAATCTGCGAAAACAACTTTTTATGGAGCGTGATCTGGATGACTAATACCTTGTTCTATGTATCCTTGTCCGTCATCTGGATGATGCTTTTGTACCATATGTTCCTGATGCAGGGCGGATATTTTCACTACCTGCGCTATCGAAGATCTATTCCGGAATGGGAGAAAAACGAGAAGCCACTTCCCAAGGTTAGCATTTTGATACCCGCTCACAATGAAGAGGTGGTCATCGAGCGGACCATCAAGGCAATGCTGCGACTGGATTATCCGAAAGACAAGCTGGAAATTGTCGTGATCAATGACAACTCCAGGGACCGGACTGGTGAAATCGCGGACGATTACGCAAATAAATACGAATATGTAAAGGTGGTCCATACCAAGCCGCCGCATGCTGGAAAAGGGAAGTCGGGTGCGCTCAACCAGGGGCTGGCTCATTCCACCGGAGAAGTTATCATCGTGTATGACGCAGACAATACACCGGAGCGCAAGGCTGTCCATTATCTCGTTCTGGCACTGCAAAACGATCCTACGGCAGGGGCTGTTGTCGGCAAGTTTAGAGTCGTGAATGCTGCTAAAAATCTGCTTACTCGCTTTATCAATATCGAGACGATCTGCTTCCAGTGGATGGCGCAGGCAGGTCGCTACTTCTGGTTTCGGGTGACGACGATTCCCGGCACCAATTTTGCGATCCGCCGCAGTCTGCTGGAGGAGCTTGGCGGGTGGGATGAGAAAGCCCTTGCGGAAGACACCGAGCTGACGATTCGCGTCTACAACGCCGGATATTTTATTCGTTTTTTTCCGGCTGCGATCACCTGGGAGCAAGAGCCGGAAAGCTGGAAGGTTTGGTGGAACCAGCGGACCAGATGGGCGAGGGGCAATCAGTACGTCGTCCTCAAATTCATGTGGAGACTGTTCTCCTTGCGCAAAAAGAGCATCATGTTTGATTTGATCTACTTTTTCTTTACTTACTTCCTGTTCTTTCTCGGCGTGATTGTATCGGACGTGCTGTTTGTGACTAATCTGTTCGTCGACTTGCAGCTGCAGGTAGGGATTGTCGCCATGATCCTCTGGGTTCTCGCCTACTTCCTGTACGTCACTGAAGTGATGATTGCCCTTAGTATCGAGCGAACAGAATTGAATGTTAAAAATTTCCTGATAGTTTTGTTGATGTATTTTACTTACTCGCAGCTATGGATCGTGTTGGTCGTCTATGCTTTGTACCTGGAGATCAAGCGTGTCCTTTTTCGACAAGAACTAAAGTGGTACAAGACAGAACGCTTTTCAGCTGATAAAAAGTCCGTACCGCCATCAGAAAGACAGGTGTAGAACATGAGAAAAAATTGGAAACCGGCGCTCGCGCTTTTGACGGTCACCACACTCCTCTTTGGGCAAGGAGCAGGATCAGTCTCTGCACAAGGACAGGCAGTGCCGCCAGGGGCTGGGACTGCTGCGTCGCAGGGCCAGTCGCCCCAATCGCCCCAATCGCCTGTGTTTACCTTCACAAGCCTAGCCAGCCAAGCCCATGCTGTATACGCAGCCAATGGACCTGATCAAACGCCGGGAACCGTTCTTCGACTAGCGAGTGAGCCCGTTAGGCTGGGCGGAGTGAACGAGTCCTTTGACTATTACTACAGCGTTCCGCGCACAACGGTCGGGAGCAACAACTATCTGGAAATCGCGTTTAGTCACTCTGAGCTGCTGAACGCCACACGCTCTACGTTGACGGTGAGTGTGGATGACAAACCGATGAAAAGTGTGTTCCTGACCAAGGAGACCGCTCAGCATGGAAAAATCAGAATCCCGCTGGGCGCAGCCGAAACGGCATTCGGCTTTCACAAGATTACGATCACCAAGCATAGCTTGCTCACTGACAACATTTGCGACGATCAACACGATCCTGCGAATTGGGTGAAAATCGATAAAAGCTCCTTTGCTTTTCTGGATACACAGGCACAAGCATCGTCTTCAGATCTGCTCAAGGAGTATCCGCTGCCATTCGTGGAGCCGGGCAATTCGACTGAGGTGTATACCAAAATCGTGGTTCCCGATGCCGCGCAGCCCGATGTAGTGGCAGCTGCCTTGAAGGTAGCCACCTCGCTATCCGCCCAAACTGCGACTCATCGCCCGATCCCGATCGTACCGGAGAGCGAATGGAAGGCAAAGGGAGACTTGGGCCACGTAATCGCGATCGGAAATCCTGAGGCATGGAATGGTCCACTCAAGACGCTGGTTGCTGACCAGGGGATTGCTGAGAGGGATCAGAAGCTGGGACTGGATTACTACCAGATGAGAGTCAATCAGTCGCCTGCTGCCAAGCTGTTGCTCATGGTGACGAGAGGCAAAGAATCGAGCTTTGCCGAGACGATTCACCTGCTGACGGATCAGGAAATGAACAAGCAGCTGGCTGGCAATCAGCTGGTAGTAAAGCAGGCTCCAGGCCAATCTGCTGGAAAGGCTCAATCCCACATACTGTCACTGGCATCAGCTGGCTATTCGCCTATCATGCTTGAGCACGGAAATAGCGGTACCCAGCAGGTAGTCTTGAAGATTCCATCCCATTGGAAAATTACCGGCGATGTCTCGCTCGATCTGCAAATGAAAATCTCTCCCTTGCTGATGCAAAGTGAAGGAGAGGATAAGCCGCAGCACCAGCTGACAGTAACGGTAAATGGCGTTCCCCACACGGTCCTGCTTCAGCAGCTGAAGCCAGTGGATAAAAATGACGGCTACCAGGTTCGCGTCCCCATTTCGCCGACTGTGTTGAAGGAGGCAAACCATACCTTGACGGTTGCTTTCTCGGCTTCCATGGACCTCAAGGGAGATGCCTGTGCACCAGAAAACAACAAGGGACGCTGGATCTTTGTGGATAAGGAAAGTACCCTGGATGTTCCACATGAAGTTCCGGCGCAAAACAGCTTTCAGTATTGGCCTGCTCCATTTGTCCAGGACGACGGCATGCAGAACACTGCCTTTCTTCTGCCAGAAAAGTGGACAGGCGAGTATTTGACCCAGTTCTCGATGCTGCTCAATGAAATGCTGAAGGAGGCAGACCATCCGCAGGGGAATGCCTTCGTGATCTTTCAGGAACCGCTGACAGAAAAGGATGTGCAGGCGATTTCCTCGTACAACGTGATTGCGATGGGGGATTTGGAGCACTATCCCTCCTTGCAGCAGGCTCAGGGGCAGCTATTGGTCAACGAGATCAAACCGTTGAATCAGTACCATGTCATCAACGAAACCACCCGCTATGTAGCGTGGGTCCAACCCTCGATCTGGAATCCGCAGCGGACCATGAGCTTCTTCCAAGCCGCAGATGAAAGCAAGGCGGGTCAGGGCAGCTTCCTTCACGCAGATCTGCTGCAATATCTGAAAAACGCGCACGAAGATGGTCAGATTGTGGTGATGAGCAAATCGAATGATATTTTCACGGTGCAAGTGGACGAAATAGTTGCGAAAGAGACCGGTTTTGACGAGATGGTAGGGAATATTTCGCTCTGGTTGATCGGCGGGGTTCTGGCTGTTTTCCTGATTTTGCTGGTGATTTATATCCGCATGCTGAAAGTGGAGAAAAAGAAAGCAAAAAGAAAAGGATAAAAAATATATCATTTTTCATATGGCAAATTTAGTGATTTTGCCCCTCGGAAACAGGAAGGTTTGGCTCTGACAGCAGGCGTGTTTTCTGGCACAAGCTCTCTTCATGCTCGCCCAATTTCTGGGGCCATCTTCGCGCCACACGGACAAAACCAAAAAAGAAGTCGGTTGACAAGGAGTGAAAACCTTTCTATAATCTGAGTCATTCGACAAAGTGAGTAACCTATAAACTGAACTGCCGTGAAAAGGAAAGTAGAAAAGAGCTTTGACGACCAGAGAGCTGCCTGATTGCTGAGAGGGCTGCCGCCAACTCTTTTTGAACGCCACCTTGGAGCACTGCTTTTGAAATCTCGTAGTAGAAAGCAGCGAGTAGCCCACGTTATCGGGCGTCAGTCAACAAAAACGGTCACGACCGTTTTGACTGCACGAGTTTGTCTCTTGTGAAAGGGGCAAAAAAGCTGAGTGGTACCGCGAACGATCGCCTCAGCAATCGGAACCGAGTGAAAGAATCGGACCGATTGCTGGGGCGTTTTTATATTGAAAAAGAGAATGGAGTGGTGGGAATGGATCGACAAAAACAGATGGAACTGCTGCGTCTTCTGGAAGAGGATAGCAGACAGGACGCCGAACAGCTGGGCAAGATGCTGGCAGAGCCAAAAGAAGAGATAGAAAAGGCGATTGCGGCGTTGGAAGATGAGAAAATGATCGTGAAGTACCCGGCACTGATCAACTGGGAACGCATGGACGACCATCCGTATGTGAATGCGATGATTGATGTAAAAGTAACGCCGAAGCGGGATGTGGGCTTTGACGAGGTAGCAGAGCGGATCTGCCGTTTCCCTGAAGTAAAAGCCGTGTATCTGATGTCGGGTGCAAGCTACGATCTCTCTGTGGTGCTGGAGGGAAAGACCATGCGCGAGGTAGCATCGTTTGTCTCGCAAAAGCTGGCGACGCTGGATTCCGTTATTTCGACAGCAACCCATTTTATTTTAAAACGCTACAAACATGATGGCATTGAATTAGAAGATCGTGATGAAGATCGCAGGATGGTGGTAACGCCGTGAGTACACAAGTATCAGTCAGAAGTCGTTTGTCATCTACCGTTGCATCCTTGAAGCCGTCTGGTATCCGCCGATTTTTCGATCTGGCAGCCTCGATGGAAGGCGTCATCTCCCTCGGAGTCGGGGAGCCTGATTTCGTCACACCTTGGCGCATGCGAGAGGCTTCGATTTCGTCCTTGGAGCGTGGCTATACGGCTTACACCTCCAATGCCGGGATGCTGGAGCTGCGAGTCGAGATTGCGAAATATCTGGAGGAGCGTTTTTCGGTCAGCTATCACCCGGATAAAGAGATTCTCGTGACGGTCGGCGCCAGCGAAGCGATCGACATTGCCTTGCGTGCGATCCTGGACCCGGGCGACGAGGTGCTGGTCGTAGAACCGTGCTACGTCTCCTATGAACCGGTCATCCGACTCACTGGAGGCGTGCCCGTATTTTTGAAAACCAAAATGGAGAACCAGTTCAAGCTGACTCCAGAAGAGCTGGAGAAGCATATTACAGCACGCACCAAAGCGATTATTTTCTGCTATCCGAACAATCCGACTGGAAGCACGATGAGCGCAGAGGAATGGCAAGCACTGCTGCCGATCCTGCAAAAAAATGATTTGCTCGTCATCTCCGACGAAATCTACGGAGAGCTCACCTACGGTCGGATGCATGACAGCATTGCAGCCTTACCAGGAATGAAGGAACGGACGATCCTGATCTCCGGCTTCTCCAAGGCTTTTGCGATGACAGGCTGGCGTCTCGGTTACGTCTGTGCCGAGCCGGAGCTGCTCGCCGGGATGCTGAAAATTCATCAGTACACGATGCTTTGTGCTCCGACGATGGCACAGATGGCGGCGCTCGAAGCCTTGCGTCACGGTCGCAGTGACATGGAGCGGATGGTGGAGAGCTACAGACAGCGGCGTAATTACGTCGTAGACGGATTCCGCCACATCGGACTTGACTGCCACGAGCCGGAAGGAGCCTTCTACGCCTTCCCGTCGATCGCCTCTACCGGACTGTCGGCAGCAGACTTTGCAGAGAAGCTGTTGATGGAAGAAAAGGTTGCCGTGGTGCCGGGAGATGTGTTCGGTGAGAGCGGTCATGGTCACATCCGCTGCTCGTACGCTACCTCGATGGAGCAGCTGAAGAAGGCGCTGGATCGGATGGAGCATTTCGTAAGCCGATTGTCTTAGACTGCATGTGGGAGGTGAAAAGATTGGAAAAAATCGTGTTGCCTCCCCGTTTTCCGGAGACGATCTGCGGGGTGTACGGAGAAGAGGGGCAAAAGTGGCTGGAACAGCTCGGCCTTTTACTCCAGGTATGTGAACACAGGTGGGCGCTGGAAATCCAGTATGAAACACCTTACACGCTCAGCTACAACTACGTCACACCGGTCGTACTCCCTGGTGGTGCGCCAGCCGTACTAAAGCTTGGTGTGCCAGGCAAAGAGAACCGTACCGAGATCGAAGCCCTGAGCATGTTCGCAGGAGAGGGAATGGTGCGGCTCCTGGACGCTGATCCCGTCCAGGGCATTATGCTGCTGGAGAAGGTCATGCCTGGCGTGACGCTGGATGCTGTAGGGCAGGAGGAGGATCAGACGAGGGCCGTCGTGAAGGTCATGGGCAGATTGCACAGCACCTTCTCAGGCTCTACACTGTTCCCGACCGTTGCAGACTGGTTCGAAGGCCTGGGGCGGATGCGCGAGCATTTTCACGGAGGAACAGGACCCTTGCCGGAAAAACTGGTCTGAAGACGTGTCGAGCATCTGGTGAAAGGACTGGATGTGCAGCGGGATAGAGTGCTGGCTTGGGGACTCAGTCATTCCATCCTCTCAGCTTGGTGGCATCTCGGGGAAAATACAGAAGGCTGGGAAGACGCCGTCCGGCAGGCTGAATGGTTTGAGCTTTTATTAAAGCATACATAGAAGTAGCCTGCATGGGGAAAAACACCTGGCTCTGTCACGAATGACAGGGACCAGGTGTTTTTTTGCATGGATGCTAGTCAATACTCCGGCTCTTAAGCACGATTGAAATTAATGGGGATAGTGAATCACCATGCTTACACGGGTAATGGAATCCCCAGAGTTATGGTACACATGGTGCCGGTCCGCCTTGAAGCGTATGGATTCACCGACTTTAACTGTAAATTCCTCGTTGTTGACCCGGATGGAAAGTTCTCCTTCATAGACCGTAATAAATTCCTCGGTCCCTGCCCGGTGGGGCTCGGCGTTCAAATACCCTCCTTTATCCATTTCCACCGTGTACATCTCAAACCGTCTGCCTTCTTCAATAGGGAAATATGGATAGACGCGGTACCTGCCGTTATCCTCCTGAAGAGGATGTACATCTTGCTTGGTGATGACAGTCGTTTCGGATCGCGGCTGGTGAATAAGCTCGGTGAAAGAAACCTTCAAGCCATTGGCGATTTTCCAGACCGTGTTGATCGTAGGATTGGATTCGCCTCTCTCAATTTGACCCAGCATCGTTTTGCTTACGCCAGTCATTTCTGCCACCTTGTCTAGACTCAGCTTTTGATTGGCTCGCAAGGCTTTCAGATTTTCAGCGAGTACGACATTGATATCCATAAAATAAATCACCTTCCGTTATGTACGTTATAACGACCGTATTGTACAATTATAATGTCCATACGTTAAAGCGGTCTTTTTGGTCATTATAACACACAGGAGGTTGGATACACATGCAATGGGTTCCGTTTTTGCTCTATGTTTTTGTCAATTCGTTTACGCCTGGACCAAATAATATCATGTCCTTGGCGTATGCATCCAAATTTGGATACAAGAAAACGCTCATGTTCATTCTCGGAGTCATGACGGGAACCGCGATTAGAGCAGGGGGGCAATCTTTTATGAAGCCACGCATTACAGTCATTACACTGGGTGTGGACGATTTGGAAAGATCGCTGGGGTTTTACCGGGATGGATTGGGACTACCGACAGAAGGGATCGTGGGCCAAGAATTTGAGCGCGGGGCGGTGGCCTTTTTCGAGTTGCAAGCTGCATTAAAACTCGCCATCTGGAATCGCAAAGATCTTGCGCATGACGCGCAGCTTCCACTGACCGCTTCGAGCCCTACTGCATGTAGCATTGGTCACAATGTGGATACGAGAGAAGAGGTTGATCAGGTCATGGAACAGGCAAAAAATGCTGGTGCTACGATTACCGTACCGCCTCATGACACTTTTTGGGGTGGATACGCTGGATATTTTCAAGACCCGGATGGTCACTTGTGGGAAGTGGTATGGAATCCGCAATGGGTGTTACAGGAATAACAGGGGGGCAATAAAAACAGCGGAAGTCTAAGACGTTGATTTCATTTCTTAGATCTCCGCTGCTTTATTTTTAGGGTTCAGTCTAAACTTTATTTTCCTAGAACATCCCCAGCTTTTCTACTGATCGAAATCCACCTTGTCCAAGGATACGATCTTGGTTTTTTTGCCCCATTTATACCCGAGCCAAACGATCAGGAAGAGCGGCAGTCCGATGTAGGATACAAGAACGCCGTACCAGTCGATCGTATCACCCATGAACGCTCCGTAATTCTGTCCGATAATCACGATCATACAGATGATGAAAGCAAAGATCGGGCCAAACGGGAACCATTTCGCGCGGTAAGGCAATTCGCTCAGGTCGCGTCCTTGAGCGACGTAAGCCTTGCGAAAACGGTAGTGGCTGACAGCAATTCCGAGCCAGGCGATAAAGCCGGACATCCCGGATGCATTCAACAGCCAGACGTAGACGACACCATCTCCGAACAGGGAAGCCAGGAAGGCGAAGGCACCAATCAATGCGGTCAGGATCAGGGAGTTCATCGGCACACCATTCCGTGTGAGCTTGGCAAAAATCTTCGGCGCTTTGCCATCCTTCGCCAGATTCCAGAGCATACGTGTAGAGGCGTACATCCCCGAGTTTCCGGCTGACAGAACCGATGTGAGAATGACTGCATTCATGACAGACGCTGCAAAGGCAAAGCCAGCTTTTTCAAAAACGATGGTAAATGGACTGATCGCGATGTCGGTCAGTTCCCCGCTGATCAGATTGGGATTGTCGTAAGGAACCAGAAGACCGATGATCAGGATCGCCAAAATGTAAAAAAGCAGGATGCGCCAAAAGATCTGGCGAATGGCTCGCGGGATATTGCGAGCGGGGTCTTCACTTTCCCCTGCCGCGACACCGACCAGCTCTGTTCCCTGAAACGAGAACCCGGCAATCATAAAGACCCCCAACATGGCCATGAAGCCACCGCTAAACGGAGCGTCTCCTTTGGTGAAGTTTTCGAATCCGACTGCTTCACCGCCCATGATGCCAAAAATCATCAGTATCCCAAAAATGATAAAGAGAATGACCGTTACTACTTTGATCAAAGCAAACCAATATTCGGATTCACCGTACCCTTTTACAGATAATAGATTCAATCCAAACATAAGCAGGAGGAACAAGGCACTCCAGATCATCGATGGCACGTCAGGCAGCCAGTATTTCATGATCAGTGCTGCGGCCGACAGCTCGACAGCGATCGTGATTGCCCAGTTGTACCAGTAGTTCCAGCCCAGTGCAAAACCCAGAGATGGGTCGACGAACTTGGTCGCGTACGTACTGAAGGAGCCTGAAACTGGCATGAAGGATGCCATCTCTCCCAGACTGGTCATCAAAAAGTAAACCATGATACTGATGGCTATATAGGCGACTAAAGCTCCGCCCGGCCCGGCAGAGTGAATAGAGCCGCCGCTCGCGAGGAAAAGCCCCGTCCCGATGGAGCCGCCGATGGCAATCATCGACAGGTGGCGGGCTTTCAATCCTCGATTGAGTTGCTGTTGATTCGACATGATGATGAAACACGACCTTTCGCTGGGACATTTTTCTGGAAGGAAGGTCCGAAACGAAAAACCGCCTTTAGCCAAGTATTGGCCAAGGGCGGTATAATCCAATCCCCACCAAACCTTCACGGAAGATAGCTCAACACGTTAGCTCAGACAGGCAAACGTGACAGTTCTGTCCCTTTCGGGTACAGCCCCAGCCCGCTTGTACAAAAGATACACCGCAGGCTTCGGCAGCTTTTCCCTCATCTGTAGTCCTGGATCTCTTTTGAATCTCGTACAGAATCCTATAAAAGCCGCGACCTCTATCCTCATCGTGAAAGATGAGGATATCATGTATGAAATTATGTTACTCATAAAGTCACTAGCGTTGCATAAATCTTTTCACATCATTAAAAATCACCATAATCTTCTGTATTCAAGTGTTCACGAGCA
>NZ_JAFLPN010000043.1:0-29664 GCF_029870785.1 Brevibacillus sp. AY1 | reverse complement strand
GAGCTGACGAATACTAATCGGTCGAGGACTTATCCACATGCTTTAGCAATCATGCAGATCCAGTTTTGAAGGAATAAGGAAGAAGCCTTCTTGTTCAGTTGAACAAGAGGGCTTTTTTGATTTAAACCGGGAATTTTACCTGATTGTACAATTCCATCTGTTTCATAATCAGTGATGGAAAAGTCGTCATATGATGGGCGAGAAAACGTTCCACGAGGTATCGCTCCGCCATATCATGAGACATTGTTAATTCTCCCCACCATTCTGTTTCATATCGGCATAGCATGCCTAGCTGGTAAAGCAGCAGAAAGTGACTCGCCCATTGTGGAAGAGGAAGAGATTCTGCTGAGCCATTCCAAAAAAAGAGCGTACGATCATGGAGATAAAATAAAGGGTGTTGTTCCAATTGTGAAAGGGCAAACTGAGATAGGAACATTTGACGATTGGACCAGGCTTCCCAACCTATAGTGTTCAGCGAAATCGTACTAGGTGCAAGGCGCTGGATATATTGCTTCAACGTATCGTTCGAATATGCCAAGGAACCTTCTGTTTTTACCGGAAAAGTTACTCGATATTCATCAGCTTCTCGCCTAGAGGAAGCTGCACCCTCATGGACGGGTAAAGAAAGCTGGAGACGCGTCCAATGAGGCTGTATTTCTGAAAGTGCTGCACAAATTTCACTCATTTCAGCGAGCGAAGCAAACAAATCCTGTACGGAATAGCGATCTCGCAGCGGGGTAAGACGGAAGGTCTGAGACAGGTGCGAAAAAAACCCTTCCTTTTGAGGCCGAATTTCATCTTCCATCAGCACGTATGCTTGTCTTTTTACCTTTCTTGATGCAACGCCGTGCTGCAGCATCCGACTGTTCTGCGGGTAAGCTGGATCACGGGTGATTAACATACCCTTGAGTAAATGCGTACAGCCATAAAAAAGGAGCAAGGGCTGAATCGACAAATCTGCTGATTCGGCCGTTTGATAAAAAAGACGTGCTTGCCTCCACAAATACAGATAGCGCGTACTTTGCTGAAAGGCAAGCCGATCAGGATGCTCCCATTCTCGATTTGTGTAGCATTGAGACAAAAACTTGCGTGAAGTAGGTTCAGTCTCTAGGTATTGCAGTCTGTTCCAAGCAGAATCCATGCTCTATCACCTTCGATTAATTTTCGTCTTCTCACCGTGTTTGTAGATTAGTTTTTTGATTTATCTGGATAATTCGGTTGATTGCCGAACAATATACGGATTCCTTGACAGTAAATTATGCCATTTGTTAAACTGTCTTAAACTATTTTCCGAGAGGAGTTTTCTGCTGTGCGGGAAGACAAATTTGTAAAAGAGGGTCTCACGTTTGATGACGTTTTGCTCATTCCAGCGAAATCAGAAGTTTTGCCAAGGGATGTTGACCTGCGTACCAAACTAAGTAAAACAGTGACTCTCAATATCCCCCTCATTAGTGCTGGTATGGACACGGTGACGGAATCAGCTCTTGCAATCGCAATGGCTCGCCAGGGCGGTATCGGGATCATCCATAAAAACATGACAATTGAACAACAAGCGAGCGAGGTCGATCGAGTCAAACGCTCCGAAAGTGGCGTCATCACCAATCCTTTCTCCTTGACGCAGGATCATACTGTAGCGGATGCAGATGCTCTGATGGGGAAATTCCGCATTTCCGGTGTACCGATTGTGGACGAAGGAAATCACCTGATCGGGATTTTGACCAACCGTGATTTGCGTTTCGTCCACGATTTTTCTACTCCGATCAAGGATGTCATGACCAAAGAAAATTTGGTTACAGCTCCTGTGGGGACGACCCTGCAGCAAGCAGAAGCCATTTTGCAGAAGCATAAAATCGAAAAGCTTCCTCTGGTGGACGAGAACAATATCCTCCGTGGACTGATTACGATTAAGGATATTGAGAAAAACATCCAGTACCCGCATGCAGCGAAGGATCTGCAAGGACGTCTGTTGTGCGGTGCTGCTGTCGGCGTATCGGCGGACACATTTCAACGTGCAGAGGCATTGGTAAAAGCAGGCGTTGATGTACTCGTCATCGATACCGCTCATGGTCATTCCAAGGGAGTTATTGATACGGTGAAAGAGATCAGAAAACGCTACCCGGAACTGACCATTGTGGCAGGAAACGTAGCGACAGGACAAGCTACGCGCGATCTGATCGAAGCAGGTGCTTCAGTAGTCAAAGTGGGCATTGGCCCTGGCTCGATTTGTACGACTCGTGTAGTGGCAGGAATCGGTGTGCCGCAAATCACAGCCATCAACGACTGTGCCAAAGTCGCGCACGAGTATAATATTCCAATTATTGCCGACGGCGGCATTAAATACTCAGGTGATTTGCCAAAAGCGATCGGTGCGGGTGCATCTGCGATCATGATTGGCAGTTTGTTTGCAGGAACCGAAGAAAGTCCTGGCGAATTTGAAATTTATCAAGGTCGTCGTTTCAAGGTCTATCGAGGTATGGGATCGATTGGCGCGATGAAAGCCGGAAGTAAAGACCGTTATTTCCAAGAAAATGAACAAAAGCTGGTCCCTGAAGGAATTGAAGGACGTGTACCGTATAAAGGTCCACTAGCAGAGGTAACCTATCAGCTTATTGGGGGATTGCGTGCTGGTATGGGATATTGTGGCACCAAAACCATCCAGGAACTGATCGAGAATGCCCAATTCATCCGTATCACAGGAGCTGGCTTGCGCGAGAGCCACCCACATGATGTACAAATCACCAAAGAAGCTCCTAACTATTCCATATCCTAGAATTTGGTTCTATGGACCTACTCCCCCTTTTTCTTGCAGAGAAAGGGGGTTTTTACTAGCTTTTGGAGTGGAGAAACAGGTCTCACAAGCTTCAATCACGCATGCTTCCTATGGTACACTTACAGTTGTGTGTATGGTCAGCAATGTCAACCAATTCAACCAAGACAAAATCGACAGAAGTGGGAGAGTGAAAGATGGCGATGAAACAAAAAACATGGACAAGACGATTAATGAGTCTATACCTTTCTGTCGCTGTATTTGTTACAGCTATGGTAGGAATGACAGCAACAGCAGAGGCAGCACCTGCGAATTTGGATTTGGCTGCAAATTCTGCGATTCTCGTAGAGGAATCAACGGGTAGAGTGCTTTATAGCAAAAACCCGGACCAGCCTCTCCCTCCTGCTAGCATGAGTAAGATGATGACAGAGTACCTGATTCAAGAAGCAGTGCAGCAGAAGAAAATCAGCTGGGACGATCAAGTCCCTGTTAGCGAATATGCGTTTTACGTTGCAAAGATTTCAGATGCTTCTGGTGTTTATTTGAACGCTGGAGAATCATTTACAGTCAGAGAATTGTATGAAGCAATGGCCATTGTTTCTGCGAACGATGCAACCGTGTTGTTGGCAGAAAAAGTAGCAGGTAGTGAACCGAATTTCGTTCAGATGATGAACAAGAAAGCAGCGGAACTGGGAATGAAAAACACCTCGTTCGTTACTTCTAGTGGTTTGCCTGCAAATGAATTAGGTCCTTACTCGGTGGACACAGAGCAAACAGAAAACCTGATGTCTGCACGTGATTCCGCCATTCTTGCCCGTGCCCTGATCCGGGATTTCCCACAAGCGTTGGAAGTGTCTAAGGTTCCCCGGTTTACTTTCCGTACAGGTACTCCACAAGAATTGAAAAAGGCTAACTACAACTGGATGCTGCCAGGCCTGAACAGCTTTTATGATGGCGTCGACGGTTTGAAAACGGGCTATACAGCAGCTGCACAGTACTGCTTTACGGGTACTGCTTCCAAAGACGGTATGCGTCTGATCAGCGTTGTTATGGGAACCGAAAGTAATACAAAACGCTTTGCCGAAACGAAGAAAATGTACGATTACGGCTTTAGCAATTACAAAGTAACCAAACAAATGGACAAGGGTGCTGTGGTGACCGGTTTTGATACTGCACCACTCAAAAATGGCGTTGAGTTGACTGTACCGGTTGTAACAGGTAACGAAGTAAAAGTACTCACCAAAATTGGGACAGAACCAAAATTTACACCAACCGTTTCCTTCTCTGAGCTATCTGCCCCCATTGCGAAGGACCAGGTAGTCGGAAAATTAGTTTTGAATGAAGAAGGTGTGAAAGAGTCGGATTATCTACAGGCCGAAGACATGCAGAAGGCATCCTACGATGTTGTAGCTGCTCAGGAAGTGGAAGAAGCGAGCTGGATTCGCCTGTTTTTCCGCAGTATCATCCAATTTTTCAGCGGCTTGTTCAGTAGTGGAAAATAAATAAAGTGTTGTTTCCCTCTGCGCTTTGGTTTACAATGAGCGTAACTCAACCATAACACCACATAACAGTTGTGATGTTATTACTTTTATGACGTAGGGGGAAATAGCATGGTACAAGTAGGAACGGACCGCGTGAAAAAGGGAATGGCAGAAATGCAAAAAGGCGGCGTCATCATGGACGTCGTGAATGCAGAACAGGCAAAAATTGCGGAAGCAGCTGGTGCTGTAGCTGTTATGGCATTGGAGCGTGTTCCTTCCGACATTCGTGCTGCGGGCGGTGTAGCGCGTATGGCTGACTTGAGCATCGTCGAGGATGTGCTGAAAGCTGTTTCGATACCTGTCATGGCAAAAGCCCGTATTGGTCATTTTGTGGAAGCGCGTGTTTTGGAGTCTTTGGGCGTAGACTACCTCGATGAGAGCGAAGTACTGACCCCAGCAGACGACTTGTACCATATTAATAAAAAGGATTTTACTGTTCCGTTTGTATGTGGTGCCCGTGATCTGGGTGAAGCGCTGCGCCGAATCGGTGAAGGTGCATCCATGATCCGTACCAAAGGGGAGCCAGGTACAGGGAACATCGTAGAAGCTGTTCGTCACATGCGCACGATGATGGCGCAAATCCGCAAAGTACAAGCGATGTCCTACGATGAATTGATGGCAGAAGCGAAAAATCTGGGAGCGCCATATGACCTGCTGGAGTATGTGCACAAGAACGGAAAGCTTCCAGTCGTCAACTTTGCCGCTGGTGGAGTCGCTACACCTGCAGACGCAGCGTTGATGATGCAGCTCGGATCCGATGGTGTGTTTGTAGGATCTGGAATCTTCAAATCGGAAAATCCAGAGAAATTTGCCCGTGCAATCGTAGAGGCAACCACTCACTACACCGATTACGAACTGATTGCTCGTGTATCGAAAGGCTTGGGAAGCCCGATGCAAGGAATCGAAATCTCCAAAATCCGTGAAGCAGACCGCATGCAAGAGCGCGGCTGGTAAGGTGATCGCGATGAAAATAGGCGTACTTGCCCTGCAAGGTGCAGTAGTCGAACATCTACGTTTACTCGAAGCTGTGGGAGCTACAGCCGTTGCTGTTAAAAAGGTAGAGGAGCTCCACGACCTGGACGGCCTGGTGATTCCCGGTGGAGAAAGCACGACGATCAGCAAGCTCATGCACCAATACGGATGGATGGAAGCGATTCGTGCGTTTGGAGAAGCGGGAAAGCCGATCTTCGGTACATGCGCAGGCGCGATCCTGTTGGCCAAACAAATAGAAGGACAGCAGGAAGCACACCTCGGTTTGATGGATATCAAGGTAGCGCGCAATGCCTTTGGTCGGCAAAAAGACAGCTTTGAAGTCAACTTGCCCGTAGCGGGAGTTGCTGCTGATTATCCAGCGGTGTTTATCCGGGCTCCCTACCTGATGGAGGTAGGAGAAGCTGGTCAGGTATTGGCAAAGTACGAGGATAAAATCGTTGCAGCGCGTGTCGGACAATATCTGGCAGCAGCCTTTCATCCCGAATTGACCGAGGATACGCGCTTGCACAAGTATTTTCTCGATATGGTGAAGGAATCAAAATAGGTTTCATACTCCGAATCGTGGTAGACAGCGACTCTTTACACAGGTATAGAACCTGTAGTACAGTTAACAATAGAAGTTAGAAGTTGTTAAATGTGCAAACACGCTGATGAGAACAAGTACTCCGCAAGGTCTGGTCTAGAGAGTCGGTGGGTGGTGCAAACCGATCCAGCATGCGAAGGAATCCATCTCGGAGTGACAAGGATGAACTTGTCCGGAACCGTCCCGTTACGACGGAAGAGTGGACAGATGTTTTGGGTACGATGCATCTGTCAACGAGGGTGGCAACGCGGGTATACAACACTCGTCCCTTACCAGGGGACGGGTGTTTTTTGTTTTTATTTGAAGTTGATTTGGAGGGATTCGAAATGTTGGACGTAAAAGTTTTACGACAAGACCTGGAGGAAGTTAAGCGCCGTTTGTCCGCTCGTAATGAAGATATCTCCGCTCTGGATCAGTTTGCCGAAGTGGATGAGAAGCGCCGCCAAGTGATTCAAGAAGCCGAAACCTTGAAAAATAAAAGAAACACGGTCTCCGAGCAGGTCGCGGTAATGAAACGCAACAAGGAAAATGCTGATAGCCTGATCGCTGAAATGAAGGAAGTAAACGAGCGCATCAAGGTTCTGGACGAAGAATTGCGTCAGCTGGATGAGCAGCAGGAAGAAATCCTGCTCAGTCTGCCCAACCTGCCACATGAGAGCACACCAATTGGTACTTCTGAAGACGATAACGTCGTAGCCTGGACATGGGGCGAGCCTCGTGATTTTGGCTTTGAAGCCAAAGCACACTGGGATCTGGCTACACAAGCTGGCATTCTCGATTTTGAAACTGCAGCCAAAGTAACAGGCAGTCGTTTTGTTTTTTACAAAGGCTTGGGAGCGCGTTTGGAGCGTGCATTGATCAGCTTCATGCTCGATCTGCATACCACGGAGCACGGATATGAGGAAATTCTTCCGCCCTACATCGTCAATCGTGCCAGCATGACAGGGACCGGACAATTGCCCAAGTTTGAAGAGGATGCATTCAAACTGGATGGACCTGACTATTTCCTGATTCCAACAGCGGAGGTGCCTGTCACCAACATGCACCGTGATGAAATCCTCGACGGAGCTGATTTGCCGCTCTATTATGCCGCATATAGTGCATGTTTCCGTTCGGAAGCGGGCTCTGCAGGTCGTGATACTCGCGGTCTGATCCGTCAGCACCAGTTTAACAAAGTAGAGATGGTGAAGTTCGTCAAACCCGAGGATTCCTATGACGAATTGGATAAGCTGGTGAAGAACGCGGAGAAGGTATTGCAGCTCTTGGGCCTGCCTTATCGTGTATTGAGCATGTGCACAGGCGATCTCGGTTTCACTGCTGCGAAAAAATTCGATTTGGAAGTATGGATTCCAAGCAACAACACGTATCGCGAAATTTCGTCTTGCTCCAACTTTGAGGCTTTCCAAGCACGTCGCGCTAACATTCGTTTCCGCCGCGATACCAAGAGCAAGCCAGAATTCGTTCATACCTTGAACGGTTCGGGTTTGGCGATTGGCCGTACGGTAGCTGCGATTCTGGAAAACTACCAGGAAGCAGATGGGTCCATTACGATCCCAGAAGTATTGCGTCCGTATATGGGTGGCTTGGAGAAAATCGCCCCGAAATAAGCGTTGTCAAATAAAACAAACAGCTCTGATCCATTTGGAACAGAGCTGTTTTCTTTTGTACTAGTACAGTTGTGAAAATTTAAAAATTGTTGTTGCACTGTTATATTCTCTGTTATATAATAACTTCAAAAGTTGAGAATATTGTTTTAATACAGAAATAGGAGGAATGGGGAATGAATTGCTACAGGTGTGATGGAAACGGTGAACAGGATTGCACACGTTGTGAAGGGGTCGGTATCGAGGCGAATGGCACGACATGTCGCCATTGTCTGGGTGACGGGCATGTTTGCTGTAGTCATTGCAGCGGTAGTGGCAGCATAGAGTAGCCCATTTTTTTTGTTTGATCTGTACTATAATAACTGATTGATTTATCATCTGTACCATAATAAAACGGGTAGGAAAAGGAGGGGCTTTGCTTGACTACAATACCAACGAACCCATCTCCAATGGAGATTGATGCAGAGATTCTGCCAGGGTATGAGGAAATTTTGACACCGGAAGCGCTTCAGTTCATCGTCAAGCTGGAACAAAAGTTTGGGGATCGTCGACTGGAGCTGTTAGCTAGACGCGAGGAGCGACAAGCGCAGATTGATGAAGGGGAATTGCCTGATTTTCTGCCGGAGATGGCGCATATTCGCAAAGGAGAATGGACGGTGGCACCTCTGCCGATGGATTTGTTGGATCGAAGGGTGGAGATTACCGGTCCTGCAGGCGACCGCAAAATGGTCATCAATGCCCTGAACTCCGGAGCACGTCTGTTCATGGCTGATTTTGAGGATGCCAACTCTCCTACGTGGGTGAACACGATCCAAGGCCAAATCAACATGAAGGATGCGGTAAGACGCAATATTTCCTACACCAGCCCGGAAAACAAAAAATACATGCTGAATGAGAAGATTGCTGTACTGAAGATACGCCCGCGAGGTTTGCACATGGAGGAAAAACACATCCTGCTCGATCAAAAGCCGGTTTCTGCCAGTTTCGTGGATTTTGGCCTCTATTTTTATCACAATGTTCAAGCTCTTTTGGCGAACGGGACTGCCCCGTATTTCTATTTGCCGAAGCTGGAGAGTCATTTGGAAGCTCGACTCTGGAATGATGTTTTCTTGTTTGCGCAGGAGGAATTAAATATCCCCCGGGGTACGATTCGGGCAACCGTCCTCATTGAGACCATTATGGCTGCCTTTGAAATGGATGAGATCTTGTATGAGCTGCGCGAGCACAGCGCTGGACTCAATTGCGGCCGATGGGATTACATCTTCAGCTATATCAAAAAGCTGAGAAATCAACCCGACGTGATACTGCCGGATCGTGCACAGGTGACGATGACGGTACCATTCATGAAGGCCTATACCACCTTGGCGGTAAGGACGTGCCACAAGCGAATGGCTCCTTGCATCGGCGGAATGGCCGCGCAGATTCCGGTCAAGAACGACCCGGTCAAAAATGAGGAGGCCTTGGCCAAGGTACGTGCTGACAAGGAGCGGGAAGCATACGACGGACACGACGGCACATGGGTTGCGCATCCGGGATTGGTGCCCGTCGCGATGGAGGTATTCAATCGTCTGATGCGAGAGCCCAATCAGATCTGGTACAAACGCGAGGACGTGCAAGTGTCTGCGGAGCATCTGCTGGCTGTCCCAGCTGGGGAGATTACGGAAGAAGGGGTCCGCACGAATATCAGTGTCGGCATCCAGTATATCGAGGCGTGGCTGCGCGGATCAGGAGCGGTGCCGATCCGCAATCTGATGGAGGATGCTGCGACAGCCGAAATCTCCCGCGCGCAGGTTTGGCAATGGATTCGCCATGATAAAGGAGTTTTATCGGATGGCCGCAAAATCACGATCGCGCTGGTAAAGCAGTGGACGAGTGAGGAAATGCTTCTTTTGAAGCAGGAGCTGGGTGAGGAAAAGTATCAGCATAGCCAGTTCCCGTTGGCAGGAGAGCTGTTCCTGAGACTGGTGACAGAGGATACGTTTGAAGAGTTTTTAACCATACCGGGTTATCGCTATTTAGCTTAAATATAAAAACATGGGTGGAGGAAATGAAAATGACGAAAATCAACAAGCAGGAAGCGATTCAACAAGTGGAGCAATATTGGCAAACGGAACGTTTTCAAGGAATCACGCGCAGCTATTCGGCCGAAGATGTCGTACGATTGCGTGGTACGGTGCAGGTAGAGCATACCTTGGCACGACTAGGTGCGGAAAGATTGTGGAGCTTGCTTCATACCGAACATCATATCAAGGCGCTGGGGGCATTGACCGGGAATCAAGCGATCCAGCAGGTAAAAGCAGGGTTGAAAGCAATCTACCTGAGCGGCTGGCAAGTCGCAGCTGATGCCAACCTGGCTGGACAAATGTATCCGGACCAGAGCTTGTATCCTGCCAACAGTGTGCCGCAGGTAGTTAAAAGAATTAATCAGGCTTTGCAACGGGCCGATCAGATCGATCAATCCGAGGGAGGCTCTGACACGCATTGGTTCGCACCGATCGTCGCAGATGCGGAAGCCGGATTTGGTGGACCGCTCAACGTCTTTGAGCTGATGAAAGGCATGATTGAAGCGGGTGCAGCAGGTGTTCATTTTGAGGATCAGCTGGCTTCCGAGAAAAAATGCGGACATATGGGCGGCAAGGTGCTGATCCCGACTCAGGCAGCTGTTCGCAACCTGATCTCTGCTCGATTTGCAGCCGATGTGATGGGCGTTCCGACCATCATTGTAGCACGTACAGATGCGAATGGTGCTTTCCTTATCACGAGCGACATCGATGAGCAGGATCAGCCGTTTCTCACAGGAGAACGTACACCAGAAGGCTTTTTCCGTCTACGTGGCGGGCTGGATGCTGCTATCGCACGCGGTTTGGCTTATGCGCCTTACGCTGATCTCATCTGGTGCGAGACTGCGGAGCCGAATCTCGAGGAGGCGCGTCGCTTTGCCGAGGCGATTCATGCAAATTTCCCGGGTAAAATGCTGGCTTACAACTGCTCTCCGTCATTCAATTGGAAGAAAAAGCTGGATGACGCATCCATCGCTCGCTTCCAGGAAGAGCTGGGCGAGATGGGTTACAAATTTCAGTTCGTCACCCTCGCAGGCTTCCATGCCCTCAATTACGGCATGTTTGAGCTGGCTCGCAACTACCGTGATCGCGGCATGGCGGCATACTCTGAGCTACAGCAGGCAGAATTTGCGAGCGAAGTGTACGGCTACACGGCTACGCGTCATCAGCGCGAGGTAGGTACCGGGTATTTCGATGAGATCGCGCAGGTGATCGCTGGCGGGAACTCTTCGACCACAGCTTTGAGCGGCTCGACAGAGGAAGAGCAATTTACTCATCATTAATTCGGAAAAAAAGAGGAGGATCAGGGCTTGTTTGCCCTGGTCCTCCATTTGCCAAATGGCGATACTCTTTTTATAATGGAGAGTGTACAAAAGAAAATCTGTCCCCGTAGCTCAGCAGGATAGAGCAACGGTTTCCTAAACTGTAGGTCGGAGGTTCGAATCCTCTCGGGGACGCCATCGAAAAACCGCGTGATTGCGCGGTTTTTTCTATTTTTTCGAAAAGCCCAACCACTGCAAGCTGTGAAATATAATTCTGCTAATTCAAAAAAAATACATATTGAAATCGCTTTATTGGGCTGTTAATATCTAGTTAACCGATTCACGAAACCGATTTCCAAAAACGGTTTCCAAAACTTCTAATACGAATGAATCCTTTATTTCTCAAAGAAATATGGAAAAGAGGAACTGATTAATGAAAGTAACGATTGATGATGTGGCAAAAAAGGCTGGGGTATCCAAGACTACGGTCTCCAGAATTCTGAACGGTCACTTCGAACACGCAACAGAAGAAACGAAGAAACGCATATTGGAAGTGATTCGTGAATTGGATTATCGCCCAAATGCTTTGGCTAGAGGATTAAAGCAGATGCGGACAAACGTACTGGGAATCATTTTGTCCAATTTGCAAAACCCGTACTGGACCAGGGTGTTGGAGGGTGTGGAGGACGCTTGTCGTGCTCTGGGCTACAGTTTGATGATTTGCAACTCCAATGACGATCCTCAATTGGAGGAAGAGTACATCAGGGGACTACAGATGAGGCAGGTCGACGGGATCATTATCAACCCGACGATGAAAAATTTTGCCTTGTACGAGTCTTTGATTGGCAATAAATATCCCGTTGTGGCGGTCAACCGTAAAGTGGCGGAGCTGGAGCTGGATACCGTTGTCGTGGACAATGTGATGGGTGCTATGCTGGCCATTGATCAGCTGTGCAAAAATGGTCGGAAAAATATCGCGATCATGGTGTACCCTCCTGAAGGCGTAAGTCCGAGACTCGAACGGATTGAAGGATACAAGCAGGGCTTGGTTCGCAATGGCTTGGCTGTGCGTGATTCGCTGATTCGGATCTTGCCAGAGAAAAAAGGGATTGTGAAAGAAGCCACCAAGGAGCTGCTTGCACAATCACCAGAAGTAGATGCGATTTTTTCTACCAACAACATGATGACGCTGGAAATCCTCGAAGCCATCAAGGAACAAAACCTGCGCGTGCCCCAAGATATTTCGCTCATAGGCTACGACGAGACGGTCTGGTCGATGCATTTGGATCCTCCTTTGACAACGGTTAATCAGCCGGCCTATGAAATGGGAGAAATCGCAGTAAAAAGTCTAATCAAGCGTATTCAGGCAAAGCGGCCCGTAAAGGCCAAAACAACATTGCTGGAACCCAATTTGATTATTCGTCGCTCTTGCGGGACGAAGTAGGAGGAATCATCATGGTGAACATCGGCTTTCGAGTATTTCCAATCAGCAAGCGCCCTGCGAAGGAGCTTGTAGAACAATTTCGGCACGTAGTTACTCCTCATATCAGCGATAACCTCAATCGGATGCATGGCGTGGCTGCCGGATTAACGCCCTATCATAAAGAAGGAAAGCTGGTCGGGACTGCTCTAACCGTAAAAACTCGACCAGGCGACAACCTGATGGTGCACAAGGCGATCGACATGGCCGAAGCTGGAGATGTCATTGTCGTCGATGCAGGTGGTGATTTGACGAACGCGATTGTCGGAGAGATCATGCTTCGAATCGCTCAGAAAAACGGGGTGAGCGGCTTTGTGGTAGATGGGGCAATCCGCGATACCGAAGCCTTTAAACAGGACGTGTTCCCGGTATATGCAAGAGGAGTGACCCACCGTGGACCCTATAAAGACGGCCCAGGAGAGATTAACGTTCCTGTCTCGGTAGGAGGAATGGTCGTGCATCCCGGGGATATCATCGTTGGGGATGAAGATGGATTAGCTGTCGTTCCAGCGGATTTGGCTGAAGAGGTTCTGGCGCTGGTCAAAGCTCAACAAGCAAAGGAAGAAGCCATTCTTGCCTCTATTGCAGACGGAACCGTAGATCGTACATGGGTGGATGAGACATTAAAGCAGAAGGGCTGTGAATTTGTTGGCATTATCGAGTAGATACAGCTGGGAAGGACTACAACATTTTTGTGAGCAGGTATTTATCAAAGCGGGTGTACCCGCACAGTCGGCAGCGATTGTGGCCGATTCTCTGGTTCAGGCAGATTTGCGAGGAGTGGAATCGCACGGAGTGGTGCGGACGGCGATCTACCTAAAGCGCATTGAAGCAGGTATGATTGACCCCTTTGCTGCCGTGGAGAAGGTGAACGAGAGCGAAGCGACCATTTTGGTAGATGGCCAGAACAACTTTGGCTCTGTGATCGGCACGAAGGCATTGGACCTGGCATTGGAAAAAGCCAAGAAGCATGGTGCTGCATTTGTCGGCGTAAAAGGATCCAACCATTTTGGCACCGGAGCTTACTACGTCAAGAAGGCCATCGAGCAGGATATGATTTTGCTGGTCATGTCCAACGCCTCACAGACGATGCCTCCAACTGGTGGCGTGAGACCTTTCATTGGAACCAATCCTCTAGCAGTCGGTGTCCCAAGTGGAAAAGAGCTGCCCTTTATTCTGGATATGGCGACAAGTGTGGTAGCGCGAGGCAAAATTATCGTTTCTGCACAAAAAGGGGAGCCAATCCCATTGGGCTGGGCCATCGATAAAGACGGAAATCCTACAACGGATGCCGAAGCTGCTCTGGAAGGATCTGTTTTACCGGTAGGGGGTCCGAAAGGCTACGCGATCTCCATGTTTATCGATATTTTATCGGGTGTCTTAACAGGGGCCGGATTTGGCAAATACGTCAATAATATGTACGAAAACTGGGAGGAGTCACAAAACGTCGGCCATGTTTTCATCGCGGTAGACATCAATCGGTTCATTCCTGTCGAGCAGTTTAAAGCGCGGATGGATCAGTACATCCAGGAGATCAAGCAAGAACCGAAAGCACCTGGGGTACAGGAAATCTTGATTCCTGGCGAGTTGGAACACCGTCGCAGCCTAGAGCGTAAAGAATTTGGAATCGAACTACAACCAAAAGTAGTCGAGGAACTCACAGCAATCGGAAAGACTTACGGAGTCGATTTGGCACTAGCAGAATTTGAAAAGGCGAAATAACAGGGGGTTCATCCATGCAACTAAATCGCGTATTCCGATATGAAATTCCAACAGCCATCGAATTTGGAAACGGTTCCATTCGTTCGCTTGCAGACCATGTGAAGGCCTTGGGAGGCAACAAGGTACTGATCGTAGCAGACCCGGGTGTAGTCTCTGCCGGTGTCGTCGAGCGATTGGAAGAACCATTGAAAGAGGCTGACATTCCCTATGTGATTTTTTCAGAGATCGAAGCTGATCCGGACATTTCCTCGGTAGAAAAGGGAACTGACATAGCCAAAGCGGAAGGCTGCAACCTCGTCGTAGGGGTGGGAGGCGGCAGTTCGCTGGATACAGCCAAAGCGATCGGAACGATGCTGACGAACCCTGGGCATATCCGTGATTATGTCGGCATCAACAAGGTACTCCATCAAGCCGCTCCGGTCATTGCCGTGCCTACTACAGCAGGGACGGGAAGCGAGCTGACGATCTGGTCTGTACTGTCGGACAAGAAAGAAAATGTGAAATTGAGCGTTGGCAGTACATACAACTGTCCGACACTGGCGCTTTGCGACCCTGAACTGACAATCAGCTTGCCGTCGCACGTGACCGCAGCAACAGGGATGGATGCCTTGACGCATGCTCTCGAGTCTTATGTGAATAAAGCGACTCAGCCCATCTCCGAGGGGATGTCCATTCAGGCGATGAAAATGATTGCGAAAAGCCTGCGTGTAGCGGTCGTTGCAGGGGATAACCTGCAGGCGCGTCACGATATGCTGCTCGCCAGCCTGATTGCAGCGATGGCCTTTAACTCAACTCGCTTGGGACTTGCTCATGCTTTGGCCATTCCGCTTGGGGCTCATTTCAAGATTCCTCATGGCACGGTAAACGCCATTCTACTGCCAGAAGTCATGCAATTTAACCTGATTGGCAATTTGGAGAAGTTTGCGGAAATCGCATCGATTTTTGGGGAGAAGGTCGAGCATCTCAGTGACCGGGAAGCCGCAGAGCGTTCCGTCGTGGCGATTCGACAGTTGAAACAGGATGTCGGGATCACGCAGACGCTTTCAGACTACGGACTGAAGGAAGAGCACCTCGGTTTTATTGCCGAAGAAGCCATGCTGTCAGGCAATGTTCCCGTCAATCCACGCAAACCGACCTTGGAAGACCTGAAGCAAATCTGCAGAGCAGCCATGAAAAAGGATTAAAGGAAAGTTTGATCATTTTCATACTAGAAAAGCTGGAAAGGGGAAATTGCAGTGTCTCAACACGACATGCTGACTTGGCTGGACCAACACGCGGGGAAAACGTACGGGAATTACATCAATGGACAATGGGTTGACAGCAGCAATGGAAAAGCAGTTCCACTGTACCACACAGCCCGCAAATCGCAGTTGCTCGGTTATTTTCCGGATTCTACAGAGACCGATGTAGATGCAGCTGTTGTAGCAGCCAACGAAGCGTTCAAATCCTGGTCGAAAATGCCTGCGCCAGATCGTGGTGCGATCCTGATGAAGTTTGCCGATTTGCTGGAGCGGGATATCGACGAACTGGCTTACATGCTGTCGGCTGAGCAGGGAAAAGCACTGGCGGAATCTCGCGGAGAGGTTGCTCGTGCTGCCAAGGAAACTCGCTTTGCAGCAGGGGATGCGATTCGCATGGACGGAGAGACTCTACCCGGTGAGCGGACTCACGTGTGGAATTCGACGATACGCCAGCCGATCGGAGTCATTGCCGCCATCGCTCCGTGGAATTTCCCTGTTGTCACACCTGTTCGAAAAATAGCACCTGCTCTCGCCTACGGATGCACCGTTGTATTCAAACCGGCTTCAAATACACCGTGGGCAACGACCAAGCTGTTCTCGCTGCTTGCCGAAGCGGGGGTGCCAAAAGGCGTCGTCAATCTGGTGATTGGCAGCGGGTCGAATGTGGGAGATCCGCTTGTAAAACACCCGCTGGTAAAAGGGATCAGCTTTACAGGATCGACCAAGCAAGGAGTGGCGATCCATGAAATCGCTGCCAAACGGTTGGTGCGAACCCAGCTGGAGTTAGGCGGAAAAAATCCGGCAGTCGTTCTCGATTACGCCAATCTGGCAAATGCAGCAAAGCAGATTGTCGGTGCGGCTTTTGCTTGCAGCGGTCAACGTTGTACGGCAATCAGCCGGGTCATTGTACTGAAAGAACAGGCCGAAGCTTTAACAAAGGCATTATTGGAAGAAATCCGACTGATCACAGTAGGTCCGGCCTGGGAACAGAAGGCCAACATGGGACCACTCGTTAACAAAAGCCATCTCGATTCTGTTCAAGAGTATCTGCGAATCGGCAAGGAAGAAGGAGCACGTCTGCTCGCGGGCGGAGAGATTCTTTCGGAAGGTGAGTATGCGCATGGCAGTTACATGACACCCGCCCTGTTTGACCAGGTGACTCCGGATATGAGAATCGCCAAGGAAGAGATTTTTGGGCCGGTATTGAGCGTCATTGCGGTTGAAGATGAGAAGGAAGCGTTTGAGATCGCCAATTCTGTCGAGTATGGGCTTGCCGCATCTGTCTTCACGGATAACCTTTCATCCGCATATCGTTTTGCTGAACAGATCGAGAGCGGGATGGTTCATATTAATCACGGTACAGCCAGTGCAGCTTATATGCCATTCGGTGGTGTAAAACAATCCGGGTTCGGCGCTTATTCGATTGGCAGTACCAACAAAGATTTCTTTACAGAATTGAAGGTCGTGTACTTCCAATACGATTAATCGAAAAATGGGGGAGAGATAGATATGAAGAAGTGGATGAAAGCAGCAGGTGTTTTTTCAGTAGCATTGTCTTTGCTGGTTGGTTGTTCTTCATCACCAGCAACGAATGGAGGGGGCAGCCAGCAGGCAGCGGGTGAAAGTAAACCGGCGGAGACTGCTGCTGCGGTGAAGCTGAAATTGGGCCATGTCTGGACATCCGCCGAAATCCATTCACAAGCGGTAGAGCAGTTTGCAGCGGAAGTGGAAAAGCTCTCCAATGGTTCCGTCAAAATTGAAGTATTTGGCGATGGAACATTAGGGAAAGACAAGGACCTTCTTGAAGGGTTGAAGGTAGGCACAGCTGATATTTGGATCGGGGGTGCGGGTGTTCTGTCCGGTTCCTCTGATGCTGCGAAGATTTTTACAGTACCTTTCATGTTTGACAATCAAGAGCATTTTAACAAGGTGTATGACGGTGAAGTAGGTAAAGAGATATCTGCTACGATCGAACAGCAATCGGGATATAAGGTATTAACTTATTGGGACCGCGGTGCTCGTTGGCTGACTGTGAACAAAGAAGTGAAGGTGCCTGAAGATCTGAGTGGATTAAAGGTTCGCGTACCGGAAAGTCCTGTGTTTGTGAAATCCTTCCAGCAGCTGGGGGCAGCACCGACTCCGATGGCATTTGGCGAGGTGTACACAGCCATTCAACAAGGGGTGATTGACGGACAGGAAAATCCGCTGTCCCTGATCTATTCGTCTAAATTTAGTGAAGTAAACAAGTTCCTGGTCAAGACGGAGCACGTTCGTGAACCGATCGCGATGGTCATCAGCGGTGAAAAATTCAATTCGCTAAGTCCTGAACAACAAAACGCTCTGATGGAAGCAGCAAATGGACAAGCCAAAAAGTATGTTATCGAACAAGTAGACAAGGGGAACAGCGAGTTTTTGACCAAGCTGCAGGAGGAAGGCATGACTTTGGTTGAGCCCGATCTGGCAGCATTCCAGGCCAAGCTGGAAGGATTCGTAGACAACCAATTCCCAGAAATCAAGGAACTGTACGAAAAGGTACTGGCAGCCAAATAAACATACACGAACATTGGGGGAAGGGGCAGCCTTTCCCCCTCCTCTACGCAATTTTCGATGATCCCTGTATGTAATGAAGGATGGATACATGCGGGGGTGATTGAGAATGAATGTAAGCATGCTACGTTACGAGGAGGACATATGAGACATGTAATTGCAGTAGCAGATCGCATGAACCTCTGGATTTTTAATCTGATTGCCATCATCTTCGGATTGATTTCCCTGCTCACGATATATCAGGTTTTCGCTCGCTATGTGTTGAAAAACCCACTTGTGTGGTCAGAGGAGTTATCTCGTTACCTGATGATTTGGATTGTATTTTTGGGAACAGCGATCGCTTTACGCAAAGGGCTTTTGATTTCTGTTGAAATCATCCAGCAGCTTGTCCCCAAAAAGGTAAAAAAAGTGCTGGAAGTCATCACTGTCCTGATTAATCTCGTTCTATTATTCATTCTGATCAAATACGGCTTTGGAATCATGACAAATCTGGTGGGACAAAGCACAGGGGCGATGGACATTCCGGTTGCCTGGACCTATGCTGCGATTCCGGTCGGAGCGATTCTGGCATTTCTGAATAGCGTGGTTGTCCTGATTGAAATCTTTACAGAGAAAGGGGAGGAGAAGCATGGCGGGGATCTTATTCTCTAGTTTGCTCATTCTGTTTGCGCTAGGTGTTCCGGTCGCCTTTTCCATGGGATTGGCCAGTATCTTCGCCATGATGGACAGCGGAATATCTTTGCAAGTCGTGATCCAGAGAGTATTTTCCTCCCTTGACTCCTTTCCGTTGATGGCCATTCCGTTCTTTATCCTTGCCGGTAACATTATGGAGTACAGCGGGATATCGCAACGCTTGATCAACCTGGCCAATTCGATTGTGGGTCGCATGACGGGTGGATTGGGTATGGTGACCGTATTGACAGCGATGTTTTTTGCCTCTATTTCCGGGTCAAGTGCCGCGACGACCGCAGCGATCGGCAGCATCCTCATCCCAGCTATGGTCAAGCGAGGATTTCCAAAACCATTTTCGACCTCTGTCCAGGCGGTTTCAGGTGAGCTGGGTGTCATCATTCCACCCTCCATCCCTATGATCATCTTTGCATTGAGTGCAGGAACAGCGATCTCGATCGGAGATTTATTTTTGGCGGGTATTGGTCCTGGGCTTCTCATCAGCCTCTCACTCATGCTGGTGATCTATCTCGTGAGCAAGCGAAATGGCTACGGTCAACAAGTGCTGAGCGCAGAAGAGCAAGAGGCGGAAGCAAAAATGATGAGCTGGCAGGGAAGATGGGATGCACTACGCAAGGCGGTATTGCCTCTGTTAATGCCAGTCATCATTCTCGGAGGAATCTATGGCGGGATATTTACACCTACAGAAGCAGCAGCAGTCGCTGTCGGATATGCGCTAGTCCTCGGTCTGTTTGTTTATCGTACCATCAATCAGACGAAAATGATGGAAATTTTGCGCAGCTCGGTTTTATCGACATCCGTTATCATGCTGATTATCGGAAATGCAGGATTGCTCGGTTGGGTGCTTACGGCAGAAAAGGTTCCGAGTCTTGTCGCCAACTGGTTTGTCTCTATTTCTGACAGTCCTATCGTCTTCCTATTGCTCGTCAATCTACTCTTGCTGTTGGTCGGGATGTTTCTCGAGACAGGGGCATCCATTGTCATTATTGCACCAATTTTGACTCCTGTTGCGATGCAATTTGGCATTGATCCCATACATTTTGGAATTATCATCATTGTAAATCTGGCTGTTGGCATGGTTACGCCACCTATAGGCGTGAACTTATTCGTCGCTTGCCAGATTGCCGGATTACGTATCGAACAAATCATGAAATCGATGCTGCCGTTTTATTTGATTTTAATTATTGATATCCTGTTGGTAACCTATTTACCGCAGATAACTCTCTGGCTGCCATCTATTTTGAAGTAAGAGGGGGAAGGCAATGAAGATTGTAGTAGCACCAGATTCCTTCAAAGGCTCCATATCTGCGCGTGACCTATGCGCTGCGGTGTGCAGGGGCATTCATGCCGCGGACCCGAAGATTGATGTGATCGAGCTCCCATTGGCAGATGGCGGGGAAGGAACCGTGGACAATATGGTTTACTCGACCCAAGGCGAAACCAGACTCGTACAGGTAAACGACCCGTTGGGAAGGCCCATTCGTGCAGCCTATGGCATCCTTGGCGACCATGCCACAGTGATTATCGAAATGGCCCAGGCTTCCGGTCTTCCGCTATTGAAGCCCGATGAGAGAAACCCGCTCATCACAAGCAGCTTCGGAACAGGAGAACTGGTATTACACGCCCTTAACGCAGGCTATCGGAAATTCATCATTGGTTTGGGCGGGAGTGCTACCAATGACGGTGGTGCAGGCATGTTGAAAGCGTTGGGGGCTACCTTCTACGATCAGGATGGAGTTTTGCTACCGAAAGGCGGGGCTTCACTCGAAAAGCTTTCATACATAGACCTTTCCGGACTGGACAAAAGGCTGCAGGAGTCTACCTTTACCATTGCCAGCGATGTGAACAACCCATTATGTGGTGCCAATGGCGCTTCGGCTGTCTTCGGACCGCAAAAGGGTGCTACACCAGAGATGGTACAGCGTTTGGATATGGCGCTATCCCGCTTTGCTGACGTAGTCGAAAAGCAACTCGGTATTGACGTGCGTCATCTGCCAGGAAGCGGGGCTGCTGGCGGGATGGGGGCTGCGTTATTAGCATTTCTTCATGCAGAATTCAAATCTGGTATTGAGCTTGTCATGGATGCGATTCATTTTGAGCAAAAAATACAAGCAGCCGATCTGATCATCACGGGTGAAGGGAAGCTGGATGAGCAAACGATGGCTGGCAAGGTCATTGCTGGCGTATGTAAAAAAGCTAAGCCTTATCAGATACCAACTATCGCGATTTGTGGAGGCATGGAGCTGACCAGTGAGCAGATGGATGAGATTGGTTTGCTAGCAGGGTTTTCGATCGTGCCTAAGCCATGTAGCCTTGAGCAGGCCATGGAACAGGCAGAAGGATGGGCACAGGAGCGAGTGGAGCAGATAATCCGGTTCATGAAGCGGTTCGTATAGCAAATTTTCCAGAGAGGATGGTGTACCTTGCGACCAAGCGTATATATTACGAGACGAATTCCCGATAGCACGTTGGAGAAGATCAGCGAAGTCTGTCAGGTAGAGATGTGGGAGGAGGAAGACATACCTGTCCCACGCGCTGTATTGGAAGAAAAAATAGAAAACATAGACGGTTTGTTCTGTCTCTTGACGGAGACGATCGACGAGGCACTATTGCAAAAAGCGAAGCAATTAAAAGTCATCAGCAATATGGCTGTTGGCTATAACAACATCGATGTAGACGCAGCCACCGAAAAAGGTATCTTCGTGACCAACACGCCCGGTGTACTGACGGAAACCACTGCAGATTTGACGTTTGCTTTGTTGATGGCCACCGCACGCAGAATTGTGGAAGCATCTGACTTTCTGCGCGAGGGAAGCTGGAAAACATGGTCCCCGATGCTGCTAACCGGTCAGGATATCTATGGGGCGACGCTCGGGATCATTGGCATGGGCCGGATCGGCGAATCGCTGGCGAAACGGGCAAAAGGCTTTGACATGCGTATCCTCTACCACAATCGCAGTCGCAAGGAAGAAGCGGAAAAAACATGGGGAATCGAGTATGCCGATCTAGACAGCTTGTTGCGTGAATCCGATTTTGTCTGTGTGATGACACCGTATACGGAAGAGACCCGGAACCTGATCGGGGAAAGAGAATTGTCCTTGATGAAAAATTCGGCGATTCTCATCAATACTGCACGTGGCGGCATTGTAAATGAAGCAGCCTTGTATGAGGCATTGAAACAAAACAAGATTTGGGCAGCGGGAATTGATGTATTTGAGCAGGAACCAGTCAGTCCTGATCATCCGCTTCTGACTTTGCCCAATGTGGTCACGCTGCCACACATCGGCAGTGCGTCCATTCAGACTCGGACACGGATGGCTGAGCTGGCTGCGGCCAATCTGATCCAGGGAGTAATAGGAAAGCCGCCGAGAAATCGGGTGAATCAGGACGTTGTGCAAGCAAGGAAAATCGATGTATAGCTTCAAAAAATGAAAAGCTTCATTCCTCTTTGGGAACGAAGCTTTTTTGGTTTGCGTGGAACGATTACCCTTGCTGGTTCAAAACCTGCAAGCCCTCTCGTTTCTTCCTGATCACAGCTCTCCGATGATGCAAGGTATAATACGAAACGACGTACATAAAGCTGTAGTTCATGGCCGATGCGATCATTCCCAGTACGAATGAGCCAACCCCCATACCGGTATCAAGCAAAAGAAAGTAGGTACCCGTTGCCAATCCTCTGCGCTCGTTTGGAGCGGATTTGATCGCGATGGCTTGAAAGCTGGGGAAAACACTGCCATAGCCGAGTCCAATCACGCCGCTCGCCACCAAAAACATGACCGGACTATGTGCTTGGCTCAGGAGGTAAAGGGGCGGGAAATGACAATCATAATGGCATAAATCACAAAGAAGTAGCTGGAGGTCTCCACCATGCCTTGTTCTTTCGCATAGACAGGAATAAAAGATAGCAATCCACTATAGGCAAACGAGAGCTTCTCGATCACCGCCATTCAAGACCTCCATGACGTAGACAGGCAGTGTAGCCACCAAGGCGTAATACGTGATGAACAAAAACAAACTGCTGAGACAAATACTGAGGAAGTCCCTACGCCATAGGGGCTGTCGTTGCAATGTAATCTCTCCTATCCCCGCGGATGATAGAGTTTTTTATCCATGCAGCTCCGCGTTAATATTCTCTCTAATTTTGGCTAACAACTTTTTTAACAGCTCAATCTCATTCTCCGTCAAATCCTGTAAGGCGATATCATTTACGCGCTCATCGATCGGGTCCAGCTGGCGAACGATGCTGTGTCCCTCTTCCGTCAGACAGACTAGCGATGAACGTTTATCTTCCGGGTTCGAGATCTTTTGGATGAAGCCTTTGCGATCCAGCAGATCAGAAATCCTTGTGACATTTGCCTGATCTTTTCCTACACGCTTGCTTAGCTCCTTGATTGTGATCCGGTCTTCTTCTTCCAAGCGCTTCAGAATCGACCATTGCTCCGGTGTTACCTCATAGGAATGGAAGGCACTCGTCAGAATGCGGCTCATGCTTCGTCCCGTGTTATTGATAGCAAATCCCAATGCATCATCAAGCTTCAAGAAATCACCCTCCCCAAAAAACTTGTTATAACATGTATGTCATGACATATAAAATAGTAGCACAATCCTCTACTGTGTAGACGTCAGTTTGATGTTACTCATTCAGCTTCTTTTTTCCCGGAGAATACCCGGTCAACACTGTACAGCGAGCTACCGCTGATAACCAATGCAACCAGCATAGCCAACAGGGCGAGGTCGAGCTCGTATCCAGCGCCTGTTCCATTTCCCATAAATCCACCGCCAAGCTTTGCAGTGAAGATGGCACCTACCATGACAATACCCAGCAGCCCAGAGAAGATGCGGGTACCCAATCCAAGAATCAGGGCAAGACCGCCAATGGTTTCCAGAAGTGTAACCACATATGCGAGAAAGGCTGGCAGACTCATGCTGCCGAAGAATCCGACCACGTTATCCAATCCCATCTGGAACTTGGCAATTCCGTGGATAAAAAAGGTAATCCCTGCAATGACGCGTAGGATAAGAGCACTCCATTCAAAACGACTATTCATAATGGCCTCCTAATTGTTTATGTTTAATAATAAGATTACTTTTCGTTAGTAAGTATACAATAATAATTAGAGTTGTCAACCCTCTCTATTCCTAGTGGATGAAGACAAGATTCGTTATTTACACTCCATTCTCATCATACGTTTTGAAGGAATCATAAAAGAGCGGTATACTGGAAGGAGAATGAGGTGATTTTATGAAACAGTCTTCCCTCTGTCCCAGGTTTGAAAAAGGCATGCAACTACTAGGCAAACGCTGGACGGGGCTCATATTGTATCAATTGCTTTCCGGGCCTCAGCGATTTTGTGCCTTGGAAGGAGCTTTGCCGGTAAGCGGAAGGCTACTCTCTGAACGCTTGAAGGATTTGGAGAAGGAAGGTCTTGTGCATCGCCAAGTTTTTACGGATTCAGCACCCGTACGCGTAGAATATTCGCTGACTGATAAAGGCCGTGCTTTGGAGCCGGTCTTGAAGGGAATTGAAAGCTGGTCGCAGCAATGGATCGAGCTGGACGCTGATCATGCAGCCATAGACGAATAAAACCCCTCATTGAGGGGTTTTCTTTTTCCATTTCAGGTATTCGATGTGATTTTTTATCTCTGCCAGATCACTTTCGTTCAAACCTTGCAGATCAAAAAAGGGTGCCTGTGTCTCTCGAACGGATGCATGTTGCCAAAAGGGAGCGGGGTTGTCCGTTTTGCCGTGAAGAAAATCTGTTGAGACTTCAAATATGTCTGCTACATGGGAGATAAGATAATAATCGACACCTTTTTTCTCGCCGGATTCGATACGAGACAGAACCGTATTATGAATCCCCAGCTTCTCAGCCAGTTGGAGCTGGGACCATTTTTTTTGTTCGCGAAGCCATTTGATTCGTTTACCAACCACTGACATGCTGGAACCACCTTTCCGTTATGGCAATATTATTTTATCAATTTTCCAAAACGGAAAAAACAAGTTTGTCGAAATAACAAAAATTGTATTGACTTTGTTAAAATGGAAACGATATGATGACTTTAATTAGGAGTTTGCTATTTTTACAAGAGGGGGAGAATAGCAAATGGAAGTGGAAGTAATCAATCTTGCGTTTATTGCCAAACGGAGAGCGGAATGTGGTTGGACTCAACAGGACATGGCAGAGTTTTTGGGCTTCAAAAACGCCTCTGCCTATCAAAAATATGAGAAGGGCGAGTATGCTTTCAAAGCCATTCATTTGCCCATATTGGCCAGGAAGCTCGGGTGTGACCTGCAGGATTTATTTTACAATCGCCAAGTTTTCTAATGCGCATCGGTTTTGCTAAAACAGCAAAATAAAGATAGAAGGCAGGTAAGGAGTGAAACCAGTGAAGCCGTATGAGGCAAATTTGCGACAGCTGGAAATTTGGAAAAAGACGATTGAGTATGAAATTCAGATGATGGCGCCACAAAGCAAGGCAGCTTGCGACGACTTTGTGGTTCGCTTGCTGCTTTTTGAGCAGAAATTACGGGAAGAGATGAATGTACAACGTTCATAGCTTGAAGAATAAAGCAAAGTGCAGGTTTTGCAGTTACTGTAGGTTAAAAAAGTAGGATTTCATGAACGGTATCACGAATCCTTTGAACATGACAGAAAAATAGCGGTTACGCTAAGGCAGCGCTCCGCTGTGTGTATGGCCATTGGCTACCGGGTAAACTTGTCGGCAATGGTGGAAGCACAGAAGGAATGAGGCTTGATTTCTGCGCGAAACTGATTCGATGCTGCTAAGCTGAGTAGAGACTGGATAAACTTACGAGTAGGTCCATTCGCACCAATGTCAAAATGGAGACGGACAGGTGTGTCATGATCGTGGTCGCGAAGGTATTGGCGTACTTCGGTGGCTAAACCTACTGCGTAGACCGCTTCCTGAAAAATGCGTTGCTGCAGTGAGGAGTAGCGCTGCTCCTGGAACTTGTGATAAAAGAACGATCCGCCATGACCGGGCCGAATGACGGTGATGACCAGAGCAAAGAATGTGCCGCGACTTTTCAGCTGGGAATCGGCACCCACGATAATCTCGAAGGAGCCTTTATTGGAAGCGATGGTCTGTTCTATCAGGGAGAACACATCATCTTTGGTTAATTGCCCTTTGGTAGGGCTGTGAAAAGATTCAAACAGGTTGTTAGTCGAAGATAAGCCCACTCCCATCCCTCCAAAACGAGGCTCACTGTCACTTGCATCCAGTTTCCTTACACCATTAATGTATGTAATCTCTCGGAGAGTATGTGAACGGGTAAGGACAAAAAAGCTCATGAATAAACAAATAACAGTTTTTTTACAATGAATTATGAAGAATGTTTGCCTCATGCGGTGCGTGTAGCATCAGGCTGTTTGGGCACTTGAGTGATAATAAGAACGAATGTTCCTTATTATAGATCAGCTTTTCCCTATCCCGATTGATGTATGAAAAAATGAAATCAGGAGGCACGAAGCATGACGAAGGTGTATTTACCCCAGGTACAAGAAAATCGACAAGCAGGACATGATATCGATCCTGTCTTTTTGAATCGTTGGTCCCCGCGTTCCTATAAAACTGACGCGGTACCAGATGAAGTGCTGTTCAGCTTGTTTGAAGCGGCGCGTTGGGCTCCATCTGGTAGCAACGAACAGCCTTGGCGCTTTATTTTTGCCCGTACACAAGAAGATAGAGAGCGTTTCTATCCATTTATCGCGGAGGGCAATCGCGCATGGTGTGAAAAGGCACCTGTCCTCGTTCTCGTCATGTCCAAAACGATCAGCTCGCGTGAAACTCATCTCCGCTCCCATGCTTTCGACGCAGGAGCAGCTTGGGGATATCTGGCGCTGGAAGCCACTCGTCAGGGTCTGGTCACGCATGCGATGGGTGGTTTTGACCCGGAAAAAGCGCGCGAGGTGCTGAGTATTCCAGCTGAATATGAGCTCCACGCCGTGATCGCGGTGGGCTATCAGGGTGAAAAGGAAGCATTGTCTGAAGCCTTCCAGGAGCGGGAAAAGCCATCCTCCCGCCGTCCGCTGGAAGAAACGGTTTTTGAAGGAGTCTTCAAAGAAAAGTGATGGAACTTCAGGCACATGAAACGTACATGCGTGCTGCGATGGAGGAAGCACAGAAGGCCGCTGCAATCGGTGAGGTACCGATCGGCGCTGTGATCGTTCGCGACGGGGAAATTGTAGGTCGAGGCTACAACCTGCGGGAAACCCGCAAAGATCCTACTCTCCACGCCGAAATGATCGCGATTCGGGAGGCCAGTGAACGATTGGGTGGCTGGCGTCTGATCGGCTGCACCTTGTACGTCACACTGGAGCCCTGCCCGATGTGCGCTGGAGCCATCGTGCAAAGCAGGGTCGAGCAGGTGGTATATGGCGCAGTCGATCCCAAAGCAGGTTGTGCCGGGACATTGATGAATTTGCTGGAGGAACCTCGCTTTAATCATCAGGTTCCGGTAGTAGAGGGTGTGCTTGCCGAAGAGTGCGGGCAATTGCTGAAGGATTTTTTTCGCAGTCTGCGCAAAAAGCGGGCTGGCTCTGTTGACGAATAAAAATGGAAAGAGAATGCCTTTCTGCATCAGCGGAAGGGCATTCTCTTCGTTAATTCGTTTCATTCGTTATCATGACCGAAGGAGTAGCGGCTCGTACGAATAGGATAGCATCAAAGGCTTTTGCCGGAATCATCTGTAACGTATATATCTTTTCCATTTTCCCATACCATCCACTAAAGACTGCGCCTATTGCACTGATGGGTTGGGCTTTATTCAGATAGGCGAGGAAATGATCATCATTTTTTGCCGTTGCAAAGTCCAGGAAGCCATCCTGCATGTTGGTCTGAGCAAAAAGAACAGCGAGCCGATTATTCCCGCTATTTTTTACAGTAAACGCTTTTCGCTCGTTGGTGATGGCATCATTAGCTAGGAAGGAGCTCTCGTAGAATTCACTTCCTATGGCGTAATATTGGTCCCCTAATGTCTTTGCGAGATAGGCTCCCATGCAGGTCGTCGTTCCCGCGGTAGTGGAGGTTTTTTCAATGTGTCCATTATGTCCGGTAATGAACATATTTTCACGACCGTAATATTTCTTTTCAAATGATAAAATCCATAGTACTTTTTCCGCCATGTAGGAATCGCGGGCATTGTTATAGTTTGCATGTGTTCCGCGCAGTGTAGCGTTTTGCTTGATAGCCTCTGCAAACGCCAGAGCCAACTCAAATTCTTTCTCCGTGCTTTTTGCGGCATAAACGGATTTGTTTACTCTCATCCGCTCCATCAAGTTTTGAATATGAGCGAGCCCCTCCTGTACATAGGCCGGCTTTTGATCGTAAACCGTTTTATCATTCAGATTCGTAAGGGCAGTCTCGTACTTGGAGGCAAGTGTGGGATCCACTTTTTTTAAATAGGAGAATAGCCCGTTTTTGTTATGGTCATAGCGTTGCATGTCAAAACCATAAAAATGAATTTTGTCTTTTGTATCCTGATGCTCATTATAGGAGCGCATCCACGATAGAAGGTCTGCCATTTCTTGCGTATGGTAAATCGTAAATCCGATTGCTTTTGCAGCTTCCTGTGCAGTTCCGCTTCCTCCTAAAATGTATTCATTGACCTTTTGTCCTCCGCCGAAATCGCCTTCTATGGCAAATACGCGGAATCCTTGTTTTTCCACAAGATGTTTGAAAATATCTGATTTTAGCGTGGTAAATTCCTTGTTGCCATGCGTAGCCTCACCAAATCCGATGATGGTTTTTGAAGGAAGCTGCATGTTTGATACGGGAATAAGGTGTGAATTCAATGACTGTTGCAACGTGTCGGTTGATTTCGAATAGAATCCCGTCAATACACTCATGGTGATAATCAAGTTTATTGCAAACAGGAAATTTTTTATCATATCGTTCTCTCTTTCTGGAGCCTAAAGCCGAAAAGGTGAATACAGCAATATTCTACCGTATACCGTACAGTGGTGTGAGGGGACGGGGGATAGGCACCCCCTCCTACTCGATTGCCTTTTGGATGTGTTGGCGCAGCAGCTCCAGCTCTTCTTCGGTCAGTTCCCGGTATTCGCCCAGCTCTAAGGTGGTATCGAGCGGGATCGGACCCATGCGGATACGCTGCAGGTAGATGACCTGCAATCCAAAGGCGGCAAACATGCGTTTCACTTGATGAAACTTTCCTTCCATAATCGTGACGCGAATCTCGGAAATTTCTCCAGACGAAAGAATCTCCAGCTTGGCAGGCATGGTCGTAAAATCGTCCAGCTCCACGCCTTTGGCAAATTCTCGGACATGTTCTTCGGTTACCCTTCCTTCGATACGGGCGAAGTATTCCTTCTCCACTTTCTTCTTTGGAGAGAGCAAGCTATGTGAAAACTGTCCATCGTTGGTCAAAAGCAGCAACCCCTCGGTGTCGATATCCAGACGTCCCACGGGATGCACCTTGATCGCCCATTCGTACGGAAGCAAGTCCACAACAGTCTCGTGCAGGTTGTCCTCCGTCGCGGAAACGACTCCAGGGGGCTTGTTCAGCATGACGTAGACCCAACGCTTGTAGTTGAGCTCCTCGCCATCAACGACGATCTCCTGTTCTTCCGGTATGACGTGCATTCCAGGATCAGTTGCGACTTTCCCGTCTACAACAACAACCTTTTGTTTTACGAGGGCCTTTACTTCCTTGCGTGTGCCAAAACCCATATTGGCAAGCACTTTGTCCAAACGTTCACGTTTCATCTATGTTCCTCGTTTCTTTTATGTACTTTAGTGAGAAGGGATAGAGCCCTATTTTGGAGAAAATGACAGGGCAATTGCCCGTTATGCATGCTCTTACTAGTTTGTCCTATTGGCAGGTTCAAATCAAGGGGTGGCAGGGATTTACACTTGCATTTGGGCATAAGTTTTGCTATATTAAATAATGTTTCGATAAACGATATGGAGAGATACCCAAGTGGTCATAAGGGGACGCACTCGAAATGCGTTAGGCGTCGTGAGGCGTGCGTGGGTTCGAATCCCACTCTCTCCGCTTTGTATGGGATGCAAAGCATATTTTTGCCGCAATGGCGAGAATATGCTTTCGTTTTTTTTTTATACTGTCGGAAAGTTTAAGTGCGCTAAAGCGCTAAAAAGATTAGCGGAAGATAGTATAAGTGCAACTAAGGCTC
>NZ_JAFLPN010000042.1:0-30090 GCF_029870785.1 Brevibacillus sp. AY1 | reverse complement strand
TCTGGAATGTTGATGGTTGAAAATCTAAGAATGAGTGAGCAAACGCGAGAAAACATTAATTTATAGTGGGAGGAAAACAGGATGAAAATAGCCGTAATTGGAGCAAGCGGTAAAGCCGGTCGTCTGATCATGGAGGAAGCCGTTGCCAGAGGTCATGAGGTGGCTGCAATCGTCAGAAACGCCTTGAAGGTACAAAACCCTCAGGTACAGATACAGGAAAAAGACGTTTTCGATCTGAACGCGGAAGATTTGCAAGCCTACGACGTGGTCGTCAATGCTTTCGGTGCTGCGCCAGGGCAAGAGCATTTGCATGTAGAAGCAGGACGCGTATTGATTCAGGCATTAAAAGGTTTAGCCAGAACACGGTTGATCGTCGTAGGTGGTGCTGGCAGCCTGTTTGTCGATGAAGCAAAGACTGTTCGTTTGATGGATACCGCCGAATTTCCTAAGGAGTACTATGCAACAGCGTCGAATCAGGGTCAAAACCTGCAGGACCTTCAGCAATCTGCCGATGTTCAATGGACCTTCATCAGTCCAGCAGCATTCTTTGACCCCCAAGGAAAACAAACCGGCTCCTACAAAAAAGGAAAAGACCATCTGATCACTAACGAAAAAGGGCAAAGCTACATCAGCTATGCGGATTATGCGGTTGCCGTTCTGGATGAAATCGAGAACCCGCAACATAAGAATGAACGATTTACCGTTGTTTCTGAATCAGAGTAAGCCAGATGAGCGAAGGTACTGCAAGCGGGCAGTGCCTTTTTTGTTTTCATGTTTTGTTCTTCCACTGCGTGTGAATTGGATTATAATGGTAGGTGGCATCGTCGATAGGAAGCCTCCTTACCATCCGGATTTGCTTGGGACAGAAATGTAGAGATCAAGGGCATTCACGCCAGAAAGGCAGCGTAGAAATAATGGAAACAAAAGGCATCATCTCGATCGAAGGATTCAACCTGGGCTTTTCCATGGAGGGAGAGGGAATACTCGAGCGGACACAATCCGATGCTGGAAGAACCAGAGATGTTTTTCAGGCATCTCGTCCATTGGATCAAGGAAGGATCAGAGTCATGAATCAAATACCAGTAGGCGTACAAGAGATTTTGCACGCTTATTTTGTATGGTTTGAAAGGGAACTGCCGAACCTGCTTGAAGCCTTTTATGTATATGGGTCCATTTCGATAGGAGCCTTCCAGGAGGGAGCAAGTGATATCGATTTTATTGCATTGATAAAAAGAAAATGGACAGAAGAGGAGAGCATTCGGATAAAAAAACTTCATAAAAGCATTCATCGAGCATTTCCAAGTGCGAGTCTGGACGGTTTTTACATAACGAAGGAATCGATGGAAGGTTTAAAACAAAAAGCCCAGCCATGTTTTTCGTTTCGGGACGGAAACTATCAAGGAGAAGAGGTATTTCACCAGCATTCAATTGACGCTTACCAGCTGGTTACCTACGGAATAACAGTAAAAGGAAGCGACCCTCGTACGTATGGCCTGTCCATCGATTGGGAGCTGTTACATCAATTCCTGCGAGGCAATCTGGATTCCTATTGGGTGAATTGGGTACGTCGATGTGAAAGGTTTCCCTCGATCCATTTTGTGGGAATGTATATGAGTCCAAAAATGATCGAGTGGGGAGTGCTGGGAATATCGAGATTGTTTTATTCTTTTCGCGAAAAGGACATTGCTTCAAAGCTAGGAGCGGGAGAATACGCTTGTAGTCATGCACCAGAAAAGTGGAACACCATCCTGAAAGAAGCGATGCGAGTACGAAGGGGAGAGTCTACATCCTATTACACCTCGCCTATCACAAGAAGAAATGATGCCTTGGGATATATGAAAGAAATGATACAAATATGTAAAAACTAGATGATTCTTGGGTTTGATTGCATTCTTACTTCAATTAAGCTCAATGAAAGATTGCGTTTTATGTAAGTATACCTTAGAATAACTTCATGTTTGAAATATTAAGAAAGATTAAAAGAAGTGGGAGGATTTTTCATGAAGGGGAATAGTATTTCCAAATCATTACTGTCCGTACTGTTGGGGACAAGCTTGCTAGTAGGCTGTTCCAGCGGAGCATCTAATCCGAGCAGTACCGGAGCAGCGCCAGAGACAAACAATGCTGCACCAACTGAGAGTGCTGGTGAATTCACGGCAAAAATTGGTGGCGTATTCATTTTGTCAGGTTCCAGCGCCGCTTATGGAGAGGCCCAGAAAAAGGGCTTGGATTTGGCTTTGGAAGAGCTTAATGAAACGAACAAGGGCAAATTGAAGATCGAAATCCAATATGAAGATACGGGCGGGAAAAAGGAAAGTGCGATCAACTCCGTGAACAAATTAATCAACCAAGATAATGTTGTCGCCATTATCGGACCAACTCTGTCTGGTGAAATGCTTGCAGCGGGACCTGTTGCCAACGAAGCAGAAACTCCGATCTTCGGGATTTCCAACACGGTAGAAGGCATCAATGATATTGGCGAATTCGTTTTCCGCAACTCCTTGCCAGAATCAATCGCGATTCCAACTGCTATGAAACAAGCGATCGAGAAAAAAGGCTCGAAAACAGCAGCGTTTATCTACGCTGAAAATGACGATTTCTCTGTTTCAGGTTTCCAAACCATGAAAAAGACTGCAGAAGAAATGGGTCTGCAAAACCTGGGTGAGACTACTTTCGCGATCGGCGACGTGGATTTCTCCGCCCAATTGACCAAAATCAAACAATTGAACCCTGATGTACTGTTGGTATCTGCTCTGTACAAAGAAGGTTCGATGGTAGTGAAAAAAGCAAGAGAACTGGGCATCAACTCCCTGATCGTAGGCGGAAATGGTTTTAATAATCCGAAAGTATTTGAAATTGCTGGACCTGCCGCTGAAGGACTGATCGTAGCGACTCCATTCAGCCCGGAGAAACAGGATGAGAAAGTTCAGAAGTTTGTAAAAGCGTTTGAAGCAAAATACGGCTCTAAACCAGACCAATTTGCTGCACAAGCTTATGACAGCCTGTACATCATGTCTCAATCCTTGCTCGCTGCAGGAACCGCTGATCGCAATGCTCTGCGCGACGAGCTGGCAAAACTGAAGGACTTTGAAGGTGTATCCGGAAAGCTTTCGTTCGATGAAGGACGTAACCCAATCGGCGACGCAGTTGTCGTTGAAGCGAAAGATGGAAAGTTCGTACCGTTTGAATAAGCAGAAAAATAACTCTTATTTCAAACTAGAGGGATTGCCTGAACGCTATCGGGCAATCCCTTTCCCAGCATTTTTATGAAAGTAGGTGAAGGAACGTGTTTTTGCAACAACTTGTTAACGGTTTGACCGTCGGCAGTACGTATTCGTTGATTGCCCTCGGTTATACGCTGATTTTCGGCGTACTGGGCATTATTAATATGGCACATGGTCAGGTGTTCATCTTTGGTTCTTTCGTCGGCCTGATCTTGATGACGAGCTTTGACATGCCAATCGCAGTGGCCTTTATCGCTTCCATCGTCGTTTCGGGGATTCTTGGACTTATTCTGGAGTTTACGGCGATGCGTCCATTGCGCAAGAAAAATGTTCCTCACCTGGCTTCACTGATCAGTACGATTGGATTTGCCACGCTGCTGGAAGAAGGAATGCACAAACTCTTCGGAGCGGATTCCCGTGCGTTTCCTGATACGGTGGGAAGCACGTCATTTCAGCTAGGGGCTGTTCAAATTCGTGCGGTAGATCTCATTATTCTGGGGATTTCCATTATTCTGATGGTGGTTCTGCACTTCTGGATCAACAAGACCAAGGCTGGTAAAGCAATTCGCGCGACAGCTGAAAATACGGAAACTGCGAGTGTGTTGGGAATTAACACCAACGTGGTGATCGTAACGACTGTCGTACTTGCCTCCAGTCTGGGGGGAATTGCGGGCATGCTGATCGGGATGACTTATTCGGCATTGATTCCCACGATGGGGATGACGCTCGGCTTTAAAGGCTTGGCGGTATTGATCTTGGGTGGTGTCGGCAGCATTCCGGGTGCGATGATATGTGGTCTGATCCTGGGGGTCATTGAAGTCTTTACGGTGGCTTATGGTGCGTCTTCCTACCGTGACGCTGTAGCATTTGGTTTAATCATCCTCATTTTGCTGATTAGGCCGCAGGGCTTATTTGGCCGCAAAGCCTAGAAAGGAGTTGATTGAGGATGGATTTTTTGAATCCTTATAATTTACAGGTGATTACCTTTATCGTATTGAACTGCATTTTGGCGATCAGTATTTTCATTACGTTGGCCACTGGACAGCTCTCACTCGGTCATGCCGGGTTCATGAGCATTGGCGCGTATACATCGAGTATCTTGAGTAAAAATGCAGATATGCCGCTGTTTATTGCCATTTTGGCAGGTGCGCTGATGGCTGGGCTGATCGCGCTTTTGATCGGTGCTCCGACATTGAAATTACATGGACTTTACCTGGCAATCGCAACGCTTGGATTTGGTGAAGTGGTTCGCGTCATCTTGTTGAACATGAAAATTACGAATGGAGCATTGGGAATTACCGGCTTGAAATCGCTGGGTACGTACTTGTACGACTGGGAAAAGATGCTCGGGATTACCGCACAATCGCTTGGAGTTACGGTTCCGGTCATCAAGTCGCTTTCAACCTTGGTGTTCATGCTCCTCCTCTTTCTCATTATATTGTTCCTGACTCTTCGCTTGAACTCGTCACGTCTGGGACGCGCATTTGAAGCGATCCGCGCGGATGAGACTGCAGCGAGAGCGATGGGAATTCAGGTGAACTATTACAAAATGCTGGCCTTTATCATCGGCTCTGTTTTGGCAGGCTTGTGTGGTGGATTGTTTGCCCACATCACGACAGCGATTACGCCGAATGACTTTAACTACCACAAGGTCGTGGAGATTCTCTCCTTCGCTGTAATCGGCGGAACAGAAGTAGTCTGGGGTGCCCTGTTCGGAGCGATTGCACTTACGACGTTGCCTGAAGTGCTGCGTGGTTTGGCCGAGTACAAAATGATTTTCTACGGTGCTATCATGGTTCTGGTCATGGCTGTTCGACCACGTGGACTGATCGGCTCCGATACCTTGCAGAAGCTGTTTCGTCGAAATAAGAAACACAATGATCAGCCGAAAGGGGTGGAATGATGTTGTTGCAGCTTTCACATGTCGGAAAAACCTTCGGTGGGATTAAGGCATTGAGTGATGTCAGCTTTACTGTATCAGAAGGCGAAATCGTCGGTCTGATCGGGCCGAACGGTGCTGGAAAAACGACGATTTTTAATATGGCAACCGGAATCTTTCCACCGACGAATGGAACGATTACCTTTGCCGGTCAACAGGTCAATGGCATGGCGCCTCACAAAATTACAGAATTGGGCATTGCCCGTACCTTTCAGAATATTCGCTTGTTCGGCCACATGTCCGCGCTGGATAACATCCGGGTAGGGTGCCACACTCGATCGAGTGCTGGCTTCTGGTCATCCCTGCTGCATACTCCACAGCAGCGCAAGGAAGAACGAGCAGTGATGGAAAAAGCGAGACAGCTGCTAGACTTCGTAGGACTGACTCATGTGGCGGATGTACGTTCTGACACGCTCGCGTACGGACAGCAACGCCGCTTGGAAATTGCCAGAGCTCTTGCTGCCGAGCCAAAGCTTTTGATGCTGGACGAGCCTGCTGCAGGTATGATCGAGAGTGAAACAAAAGATTTGACCAACCTGATCGAAAACATTCGCTCGATGGGTATTACCATTCTTCTTGTAGAGCACGACATGGGATTGGTCATGAATTTGTGTGACAAGGTCGTGTGTATTAACTTCGGGGTCAAAATTGCGGACGGTAAGCCGCAGGAAGTACAAAACCACCCTGATGTGATCGAGGCGTACCTGGGTAAGGAGGACGAGTAATATGCTTAGCATTCGCGGGTTAAGCACTTCATATGGTCAGATCAAAGCCATCCGCAATCTCTCGCTTGATGTAGAAGAAGGAAAGATTGTTGCATTGATCGGAGCCAATGGAGCAGGAAAGACAACAACCATGAAAACGATTGCAGGATTGCTCACACCTGACCAGGGCAAGATTACCTTTCAGGGGCAAAGCGTAGAGGGATGGAAGCCTCACAAGCTGGTACAGGCAGGTCTTTCGCTGGTACCGGAAGGCAGAGCCATCCTTGGACAAATGACCGTATTGGAAAACCTGGAAATGGGCGCCTATCAGCGCAATGATCAGGCAGGTATCAAGGACGATATGGAAAAAATGATGACCTGGTTCCCGATCTTGAGAGAACGGCTGTCCCAATTGGGCGGGACCATGTCAGGTGGCCAGCAGCAAATGCTGGCAATCGCGCGTGCACTGATGTCGAGACCCAAGCTGCTTCTTTTGGATGAGCCTTCGATGGGCTTGGCTCCTATCGTCGTCTCCGACATTTTCCGGGTGATCAAGCAGATCAATCAAGAAGGAACCACTGTCCTGATCGTCGAGCAAAACGTGAAGCAAGCGTTGAAAATCGCAGACTACGGATATGTTTTGGAAGCGGGACAGATCGTGTATGAAGGTTCAGGGGAATCCTTGCTTACAGATGAAAAGGTAAAAGAAGCTTACTTGGGTGGAAGAAAGCACGAGTAAGGGATCGCAAAAAAGCTCAAACACACCGTTTGGGCTTTTTTTGTACTATCGGAAAGTGTTGAGTGCGCTAAAGCGCTAAAAAGATTAGCGGAAGATAGTATAAGTGCAACTAAGGCTCCGCCAAAAGCTTGGCGTAGCCAAGTTTTCTAATCGCTATGCAAACGGCGTTTCTGTCGATATAACCACTGATGTCTCTGAACGCATTGTGGGCTGTGGTCAGAAACGACTATTTTGATACACCGATTACAGACTGTAACAAGACTCAACGCGTTTGGTTACCCCATATCAAGCTGCTTTGCATGTAAAAAAGGTGGAGTCTACCTCCACCCTTTTTTAATGATGAGCGCCCAGGTTCTTTTTAGTAATCAAAAAGGATACTGTTGTGCCTTTGCCAAGCTTGCTCTCGATCGTAAGACCCGTTCCATAATGCTGTTTCAGGCGACGATCGGTATTCAACAAGCCGATACCAGAACGCTCCCCTGGCTGTTTGTCTAAAATATACTTAAGCTGTTCCTCGTCAATCCCAACCCCATTATCTGTAATGCACACCTCGACGTCCTGGCCACGATCTGTGATTCGGATACGGATCTGTCCACCCTCCACACGCTTTAAGATACCGTGAATGACTGCGTTTTCCACCAGGGGCTGTATCGTGAGGGGAGGGATGTCCAGCTGTATGTGGTCATCCACTTCCCAAACGACCTCTAGTCGTTCATCAAAGCGTTCCTTTTGTATGTATAAATAAGCACGAACCAGCGTCAATTCATTTTCTAGCGGGGCTACTTTTGCGAAATTTTGAAAATCAATGCTTAGGCGCATATAATTGGACAGTTCCTCCATCAGGTCATCCATTCGGTCTATGTCCATTTTGCTCAATGCCGCGATGGAGTTAAACGTGTTCAGAAGGAAATGCGGCTTGATTTGAGCTTGCAGCCAGGCAGCTTCCAGGCGCAATCGCTCATTGACCGACTGCTTGAGATTGGTAAGCGATGATACTCTTGCCTTTAGCTCTGTCGCATTCATGGGCTTCGTCACGTAGTCGTTGGCGCCTAACCGAAAACCCGCTTCTATATCTTCATCTCGGTTGCTAGCAGTCAACAGCAGTATTGGGAGTTCGGAGACAGAGAAGCGCTCCCGAATGCGAGAAGTCAATTCATAGCCAGACATGTGAGGCATCATCACATCTGTAATGATTAAATCCCACTCCCGCGAGTCGAGGAGAGATAATGCTTCGGTACCGCTGGTAGCAGTGAAGATCTCATAGGGTTCTGTCGCAAAAATACTCACCAACACTTTCAGGTTGACCGGATCGTCATCGACCGCCAAGATACATGTCCCGTCAGAGGAAGCTGTTGACTTTATTGCTGTATGCGAGTCATTGGACGAAGACGTGGCACTGACTTCCTCCAGACTCGTAGCTTCTTTCAACAGGTGATTATCCTCAACCTCCGGCAGGCTGGAAGGAGAGAGCGGTAATGTAAAAGTGAAAGCAGAGCCGTGATGTGGTTTAGAGCTGGCTACCAGAGTTCCTCCGTGCATTTCCACCAATTGCTTGCAGATGCTTAACCCAAGACCCAAGCCTCTTTCTACGGATGTGAATGGCTGATCTGCCTGTTCATACGGCTGGAAAACACGCTCCAGTACCTCATCATTCATGCCGATTCCCGAGTCAATCACGGAAATACTGACCCAATTGTTGTGAATCGATGCACGAATGGCTATTTCGCCAGAGTGTGAGTATTTTACCGCGTTGTGTAGTAGGTTGAATAAAATTTGAATGATTCGATTTTCGTCAGCCAAGACCAGAGGAAAGTTTCTGGGAATCTGGTTGACGAACAGGATGGGTTTACCTTCCGTCATGTGTCGAAGCATGTCAATGACAGATGCCGTGACGATGTGAATAGATATCCGCTGAGGCTGGAGAACAATCCGATTCGTCTTCAGTCGTGCCGAGTCCAGCAGATCATTAAGTAAATACGACATACGTCTGCCAACTGTAATGAGCATGTCCAAATCTTTGGCGCTTTTGGCTCCAAGAACATTTTTATCACGATCCAAAACTGATTGCGTGAGATTCAACATGCCATGAAGCGGATTGCGCAGTTCGTGTGCGACAGTAGCTAAAAAATCGTCTTTGTCCCTATCTGATTGTTGAAGCTTGGCTGTCAGCTTCTGAGATTCTTCCAGGATGATAAAATATTGTTTAAACCAGTAAGATGCAAACAAAATCATGGCCAGAATGAGATCAAAAGGATACGAAAAAATATCTACATGCTGCCTTTCTATAATGAATAGCCAAACTAGACTATTCATGGAGGCGATGATGGCCAACAGCAAAAAGATATTGTTTTTGTCAATTTTCGAAGTCGTCCGGAACATGACGATAGGTGCCAGGAAGCAAGGGATAGCCATCATCACCAGGTAGATCGGATAAAGCTGCACACTGTAGCTCAGAGGCAGTGTCAGGATGGACAAGGCAGATATTCCGCTTATGATGGCATACACAAAGAAAACCTTCGTGCGAATAAAGGTGGGCAGCAGATGGCGAAAACATTGAAACAGAAAGTAGCCTCCGCCTACCACCGTCAAATGTACAATCTTGACACTCCACTCATAATTGAATGAGATCCATTCATACAGAAGTCGTTCGCCGTCAGTCAAAGTGGCCAGTATGACACAGATGATCATCATAGAAAAGTGGAAGATGCGAGTATCCCGCTTGACGACGAAAAACAGAATAAAACCGTAAACCGCATGAATGATATAGGCAACAACCGCCAGGCTCACCAGATTATTAGCAAAGCTCACATATTGATTCAAGGGTCCCACCAAACCAAAGTCTATCGAGTTAACGATACCGCCACTCCTGGTGTTGTCAAAGTTCGCTACATGAATGACAAGCTCAATTTCGCGCCCATTTTCCAGAGTATAGTAAACGGTAGCTGGTTTATCTAGTGGGGCATAGCGCTCTTTATCTTCAGCAGGCCGTCCAGTTTGTGATTGCAGCTCTCCATTTATATAGATTTCCGAGGAGGTAAGAATCCTTGGGACCCGAAACCCAAAAGAGTTCCCTTTTTCAGGATCGACCAGAATGCGCAAGCGGTACGAGCCGTACCCGAACACTTGAGGAGTATCTGGTTGAAGGGAGTGGTTCCACTTGCCTGGCACCGTAATCAAGCCTCTTTTGGCTTGAAGCGAAACATGATCCTCATTATTTTGCATCAGCAGCACATTCGGATAAAACTCCCATTCGCCGTCCAAGGATAGGGAATGATCATTGAACGCATCCCAGTCCCGTACATCCAGTACACCTTGGGCAGCAAATGGATGTTGCGGAGATGTATAGAAATGAAGCCACATGAAGCGAAAGGCAGTAAGAAATGCCAAAAATAGGGCAACGATGAGTATTATTTTCCTCTTAGTTATCATAACGAGCCTATTTCGACAAGGTTCCACAATATCCTTTTGAAAAAGAGAATCACTTTTCGCAGTGGATTTATAATGAGGAGAGCTTCAGAAGAAAGCGTATACGAATTATGAGGTTCCCATCAGTAGTGAATGAACAGACATCCCACAAAAAAACCAAACTGCTTCAATCCTCGTCGGATATAAGCAGTTTGGTTTTTTATATAAGTGACCTTATTTTGCTGTTACACCGCCGTCAACCGGCAACTCGATACCTGTAATGTGGCTAGCTTCATCCGAGGCCAGGAACAAGATGGCATTCGCTACTTCTTCTGCCTGTCCAAGGTTTGGCAGCGCGATTTGTGACAGGAAATAATCCTTGTATAGTGCCATCGACGGAGCGCTCATCGGTGTCACGATATACCCCCGGATGGACAGAGTTCACACGAACCATGACACCGAATGGAATTCGTGAACAGAAAAAAAATAACCGCTATAGTAGTATCGTTTCGACTGCTGAAAAATTATTCCTGGAGAGCGGGCTCGATTGTGTACAAATGCAAGATATCGCGGATGCTGAGGGGATTGGCGTGGCAACCTTGTTTCGATATTTTCCGAAAAAGGAACGACTGATTGTTGCGGTGGCTGTCAGCAGCTTGGAAAAAAACGTAGAGCATTTTAAACGCATTGCGAATGGGAAAGGCTCTGCTTATGAGCGCTTGGAACAGGTTTTGGATTTTTTCATGGGGGATCATACGGAGCAGATCAGCAAGTCCGCCAAATTTCGAGAAGCATTTGAAAGCTATGCCTCCTTTGCCAAAAATCCGTTTGACGGTATCGAGGATTACATAGAGATCCAGAAAGTGATCGCCTAAAATTCAACAGCGCATGTTAAAAGAAATGCTGCTTTCGTATTTGCGTCCATAGTATCCATTCCATAAAAAAGATGCAGGCTGCTCCCAGGAAGGAGTCCCTGCATCTTTTCGATTTATCGAAGTCGGGAGGGACCTGGCCAGCTGATTCGTAGGAGGGTAGCCAGACCTAAATAACCAAAGAGCGGATACAAAAACATCAGCAGCTCTGAATACCCAATGAGGCAGAGCAGTAACGTAGCGCCAAAAAGGAACAGGTATAGCCGTGATTCCTGAATCTCAAACAGCTCGCGTAGCTGCTGGCCAATACCGAACACGTTGGAGATCAGCGTGGTGAAAATTTCGGAAAACATCACGAAGACCAAAAACAATTGCAGCCAAGCATCCCATTTGTCCGTCACGAACAGGATAGGGACATCCAGCAAGCGAACCTGATTCCAGTTGGCGAGAAGGGAAGAGTGGACGATCAGCATCATGAAGCCAAGTCCGATACCGCCCAATACGGCGCCACGAATCAAGACAACGGGCTCTCGAACGGAGTAGCCAATGGGAATGAGGACCGATTGTGCCATTGCCAGGTTAAAGGAGACGTAGAGGATTGTTTTCCAAAGAAAATCGTAATCACCGGGTGGTTGAGTGGAAAGTGGAGAGGTGTCGTAGCTGTCGAGCAAAATCAGCAGCGAGAAGACCAGCATGGCGGGTACAACGATCGAGTTGACGACCATGAGCTGCTCCAGACCTTTGCGGAGAACGAAAAGCGCAAGTACGGCTGTCCCCACAATTCCTGCGAGGTAAGGGATCTGGAATTGTTCCTCCAGCACTGATCCTGCACCAGCAAGCATGACCGTGGTAACACCAAACAGGGTTAAAAAAACAAGGACATTCATGGCACGCCCCATGATGTTTCCAAAAAGGCGCTGGTTGAATGATTCATACGAAGGTGTCCGCATCTGATGGGCAAGCCACATCATTTTGTAGCCCAACCAGACAAACAGTACACTTGCCAGCAAGATCCCCAGGGTTCCTGCGTGACCGTACGCCGTAAAAAAGGCAACAATCTCTTGTCCACTTGCAAATCCCGCGCCTACAACTGTCCCGATGTAGGTAGCAGCGATTTGAATACTTTTTCCCCATAATTTCATGACCAGGCCCGTTCCTTTCTGAAAGGATTGTACTATAAAGTGTATGAGGCTTGGTCAAAAACAGAAGAAAAAAGTCGGATGAACTGTTGTACTCATCCGATTTTTCTTTCCAACCGTTCTACAGCAAGAACATGGCAAAGATAGTAGTGACCAGTAAGCCAATGACAACCGGATACAAATTTCTTCTCGCCAACTCAAACGGATCGACTCCGCAGATCGCGGCAGCAGGGATCAACGCCCAAGGAACAAGGGTTCCGCCGCCAACCCAGATTGCAGCGATTTGACCTAATGCTGTCAATGTAGCAACTCCAGAGCCTAGAGCTGTGGCAAACAACTGGGCAAGCGAGCCTGCAAGCGTGATGCCAGAGAAGCCGGAGCCGTCCAGACCAGTAATCACCCCGACCGCTGTCAAAGTCAGAGCGGCGACTTCCTTGCTCAGTGGAATGGTATGCGCCAGAGCTACGCCTAAGTCGTTGACGATTCCATGCGAGCCCTGGGGCAGCACTTCTCCAAATACGGTGTTAAACCCGCTGTCTCCCATGTAAAAGAATGCGGCGATCGGGATGACGGGTCCAAATACTTTAAAGCCAAACTGAAATCCTTGGATCAAATGAGTGGTTACCTGCTCCAGCCCTTTTTGCTTGTGCGCGAGCATCGTTGCTGCGATCAAAATCAACAGAGCCGTTCCGCCTACAAGTGCAGTTGCTTCACCACCGCGCAAATCAAAGACAAACATCGCGACGACGTCCAGGACAAAGAGAATCGGAACCAACGCTGCCAACGTTCTTTTAATCCCCGGAGCAAGCGGTACTTTTGCGGAGGAAAAGACGGAGCTTGTGACAGGGTTGTGGGAGGCAGGTGCGATCATTCCGTTTTTCATGTCTTTTCGCAAATACCAGAAGGCAACCACAGTGGTTACCACGCCCATCACAATGACGAGCGGAATACTGGCAGCGATGACATCATTGACAGGAATGCCTGCCGCTTTTGCTGTCAGTGATGGAGCCCCTTGGATCACATAATCGCCCGATAATGCAATCCCGTGTCCGAACAGGTTCATGGAGACAGCTACCCCTATCGCCGGCAGACCAGCTCGGATGGCGACAGGAAGCATGACAGCACCGATCAGGGCAACGGCAGGAGATGGCCAGAAGAACCAGGAGATGACCATCATGACGATACCGATTACCCAGTACGCGAGAGTCGCATTGCGAATCAGATGGGTCATTGGACGAATCATTGTTTCATTGACTCCCGTATCGGTCAAGACATGACTCATCGCTACGATAATACAGATGACCAGGATGGTAGGTAACAGTTCCGTGATGGCATAAATAAAGCTTCCGAAAATTCCTCCGACTGATGCAATCACAGAGCCGGTTGCTGTCAAGCCGAGGAAGGCGATGCCGATGATGCTGATCAAACTCGTATCGCGACGCAAAACCATCATGAGAATAATCCCGAGTACGAATAACACATAGACCCCATGAGTCCAGGCAAGTTCAATTCCCATCTGGTACCCTCCTTTGTCTGTTTTCCGTTGCGTATCTCTTTTGCCATCAGAATATGCGGAGAAACAGACGTGGGTGAGCGCACAGATCAGATATTCAAGTGGTGTTGAATCGGCAAAACTGGCATTTTCATCCTCAGTATGCGACTATAAAAAAAGCCTCTGCTGACGCTTTATCCTATGGAGCATTTTGTACGTAATCATGAACCAAAAGGGGGAACGGCGCAGTCGTCACATTTTTGCGAAGTGTCGACATGCCTACTGTGATGCATACACCAGCACCTACACCCATTCAACGTAAAATGGATCAGGCGATAGAACTCCTCGAACGCCGTTTTCTGGAGCGCAGTGAATTGATTCGTCTTCTCATGTTGGGCATGATGAGTGGAGAGAATGTATTGCTCGTCGGACCACCAGGCACGGCAAAATCTCAGCTCGCTCGCGGAATCGCCCAGCTGTTCGGCTCTGAGCACTGGTTTGAATATTTGTTGACTCGATTTACCACACCGGATGAAATCTTTGGACCTGTCTCCTTGCAGCAATTGAAGCAAGATCAATATGTACGAAAAACAAACGGTTATTTACCCAGTGCCCAATTTGTATTTCTCGATGAAATATTCAAAGCAAACAGCGCGATTCTCAACGCTTTGCTCTCCATCCTGAATGAACGCATCTACTTCAACGGGAGAGAAAAAGAGACGGTACCCATCCAGTTTTTGATTGCAGCATCCAATGAGCTCCCAGAAGAAGACGAGCAACTGACAGCGCTGTACGACCGCTTCCTAATCCGCTATGAAGTAGAATATCTAAAGCACGCCTCCAGCTATGAAAAAATGTTGACACTGCCAACGGCACCGCTGCCTGTCGTATTTTCACTCTATGATGTCCGCGATATTCAGGAGGCAGCTGCGAAAGTAGAGATCTCTGGTCCGCTGGTCTATTTCCTGTTTCAGTTGAAGCAGAATCTGGAGGAAAAGGAGTACCAATTGTCTGATCGCCGGTGGAAGAAAATCGCCAATGTATGGAAAACCTCCGCTGCCATTCATGGGCGTGAGCAAGTGACCATCTGGGATACGGTTTTCACGCCCCATTTGATGTGGGACGTTCCAGAGGATCTTCCCGTCATGCGCGAGCTTTTCGAGCAGCAATTTACAGAGATGTTGAAAGCCGAACTGGAAAATGAACTTCCTCTCCGCCATTTTTCACAGATAGCGGATAAATGGAAAGGGAAAGAGTCAGAGCTCCATGCGTTTCAGTTCAAAAAGGAAGTTGGGGCCAAGCTCGGCAAGGAAGCGCTGGAGCGGAACAGACATCTCCTTGAAGAAAGTCGCGAGCAGCTGACACATGCTGCTCAGGATTTGCGCAACAAACTCTTGGAATGGTTGAAGCGGGAAAAAGACCTGCAGGCGTATATCCTGGAGAAGAACAGACTCATTCATCACGTGGAGAAGTACACCGTCAAATTCGCTTATTTGCGGATTGAAGGTGAACGGATCTTGCAGCAATTGCAACGAACCTACCGCACGGTCTTTGATCAGGATATTCCCGGCACGGATTACGATTATACGCGCTAAGGAGTGAAGGGAATGATTGTTCGCACCAGTCAAGTTGATCGCTATCTGTTTGATCAATACCTCTCATCCTCCGTGACAGCCCAGGAATGGGTCGAGCAGGCGCATCTGTATGCTTCCTGGTTTGATCTTGAGCTTTTGGGTGATTTCTTCTTCGTTTTTTTCCTGCCCAAACCCGAAATCGATCAAACCGAGGAGGCAACACCGTTCCATAAATGGCTCATTCAGACACTCATGAAGCAGTATTTTACGAAAATGATTCATCCCAGAACTGTCGGACAGGAGAGTGCAGCCTTTAAAACGGCTATTAAAGCATTGCTGTGGCTGACGGAGTCTTTTGCAGAAGAAGTAAAAAAGAGAGAGCAGGATCAAAAGCTCACTCCGATGATGGCTGGCTTGACGGACAGAAAGGGACAGGAAGGTCAAGAGCAGGCACAGGTGTCTGAGCTGTTGAACGAAAAGCAATTGGCACGCTTGCAGCTGGTTGGCTATACCTTGCAGCAGGGAAAGCGCATGGTCGAAGAAAAGCAGGACGCCCGCGATACGAAGGCTCTCGTGGAGGCAGAGATTCGCGCCTTGCAAAATCGGATCGAAGAAATGCGTGAAGAAATGCGGGTACAGTTTACCCGTCGGACGAAGCTTCTGCAAAAAGTAAAAAAGCTGGAGGACGAACTGTCACAGCGCGAAAAGCAGTTCGAGCGCTTAAATCGACAGGAGCGGGAGGCCATCAACGCCTTTGAACAGGAGCTGGGTCAGTGGCTGGAAGCGGGATTGAAATCCTCTTTGTCTCAAGAAGACGTAGACAGCCTGCTCGTCGAGGATTTGATTGAGGCAAGCCAACAATTTGCGAACCGTCGCTGGGGACATGACTTGGGCAAGCTTCGGCGGCAAAGCTTTGAACAGTATTTGAAATGGGTGGAGAAGCTGAAGCGACACCCGGACCTGATCGGGTTTATGCTGGAGGTCGGACGAAACGTTCACCAGTTTCGAGTAAAGAGAAAAGAAATACGCAAGCGGCAGATCCCGGAGGAGTATTACGATCTTAGGCAATCAGCGGACATCGCACGGATGCTTCCCGGCGAGGCGGTGCTATTGGCTGATTCCGATTATGAGACATACTTTTTTCTCAAGTGGATGGATGAAAAGCTCATGACCTACGATACCACAGGCTGGGTAGAAGAGCCGCCAAAAGGACCTGTCATCTGCATGCTGGATACTTCACATTCCATGCGAGGCAGCAAGCTTCGGCTGGCTCAAATCTTCGTCATGACCTTTGCTGCCCTTACGATGCTGGAAAAACGCGACTTTGTGCTGATCTTGTTCGGCGCGAAGGGAGAGCTGCGTGAACAGCTCCTGTTTCATAATAGACCGGATTGGCCAGCGTTTTATGGACTCGCCCAAATGGCTTTCGGCGGAGGCACTCATTTTGATGCGCCCATCAAAAGAGGGATGGAGCTGCTGGATCAGCATAAAGCGTTTCGCGGCGCTGATTTTGTCATGGTAACAGACGGGATCGGCAGCATCTCTTCGTATGTACAGGAACGTTTGGCAGAAATGGGTAAGCAAAAACAGCTGCGCTTGCACAGCTTGATTATGGGTTCTGCGAGACAGCATCTGGTACAAACCTACGATATATTAGGTGTCTCCCATCAGGTTCGCTTTGCTACGACGTGGGAGACAAAGGACGAGGCAAACACGGGAATGTTGCTCGATGTTTTTCAAGCCTGACCTCAATATGGCTTCGTTTTCGTGCAGATGGGGATAGAGCAGTCCAGTGATCCATGTTACAATAGCCAGGTTGAATCAAAACCATCCTATGGAACACGTGAGGGATCAATACGGCTATGAGTGCACCCAATTTATTGCGAAGCTTTAATTTTTTGTATTTCTCCATGCTGGCGATGTTCGTTGCGTTTCTTCCCGTTTACCTGGATGAACAGGGTTTGAATCCAGCGCAAATCGGCTTTATCATCGGTACGGGTGGATTCGTGACGATCATCACTCAGCCGCTGTGGGGAATGATCAGTGACAAAACGAAAACAATCCGTAAAATGCTACTGATCCTTTTGCTCTTTTCAAGTCTTTTCGGCTATCTGCTGTATGACTCAAGCAGCTATCTTCCGCTTATCGCGTTTGCCATGCTGCTGTATTTTTTTCTGATGCCGATCGACCCTTTGACAGAAAGCTTGAATTTTTCCGTTTCAGAAAGGTATAAAGTCAGCTACGGCTCTATTCGTACTTTTGGTGCGTCTGGCTACGCCGTATTTTCTCTGGTCACCGGCTATGTCATGTCCTACTTCGGTGCCAACAGTCTGGCCATTCTTTTTGCAGCAATCGGACTTATCAGTTTTTTTATCAGCTGGAAAATGCCTGATGCACCAGTGACGGGAAAACCGGTTACCTGGAGCAGCCTCAAGCAATTTTTGAGCAACAAAGAGACCTTGCTGTTTCTTTTGCTGGTCTTTATTTGTTCGGTCCCTACGCGTATGAATGATACGTTTCTCGGCGTATACATTCGGGAACTGGGAGGGAGCGCCGAGCTGGTCGGCCAAGCCTGGTTTTTAGCTGCAGGTAGTGAAATTCTTGTTTTTGCTTTAAGCTTTTGGTGGATGCGCAAAGGCAAGGAATTGATCTACATTTCCTTTGCAGCAGCGTTTTACTTTATTCGGTTTTTTGCTTCTGCTTGGATCTCGGATCCCCAGATGCTGGCCTACGTCCAAATCCTGCAGGTGCTGACCTTCCCGATCTTTTATTCGGCTGCTATCCAATATCTGTACCGGATTGTTCCTGCCGAATGGCGAGCTACAGGGCAGACTGTACTGGCACTGCTGTTTTTTGGAATCTCGGGGATTCTGGCCTCTTACTTAGGCGGTGCGATCTATAACACGTTTGGTGGGCAGACGCTGTTCTTGTTTATATCCGCTATTTCCTTTATAGGAATGCTGTTCGGTCTCGTCCTACTTCGAAAGTACGGGAATAGAATGAGTGATCAAGAAGAAGCTGTGTAAGCAAGCTTTGCGCCGCAAACAAATGAAAGCCCCCTAGGGTATCCAGTCTTTGGATCTCTAGGGGGCTTTGTTTGTTTACAACAATCGGTTTCTTACAAGACACGACTTGCGAGTGTGCGTCCAAATTCCAGCTCATCAAATTTTTCCTTGACGACTGCAGAGTCATATTCCCATTTGGCTGCATCCAATGTGTAATCGATCGGTACATCGCGAATGATCGTAGCTAGCTTTTGGCTCAAATAGACCTGATCGCGGTGGTCTTCCAGCTTGCTGCGCATTTTCGGCGTGCAAGCGGTTAAGTTAATATACAGGTTGTCCAAATTTCCATGCTCCGTGATCAGCTTGGTGGCTGTTTTTTCTCCAATGCCCGGGCAGCCTGGAATACAGTCGGATGTATCCCCCATCAAGGCCTTCACGTCCACGACTTGCTCAGGGACGATACCGCGCAAGGCGAGCAGGCTTTGTGGGGTGTAGTGCTCGTGCTTGCCGCCATTTTTGAGGATTTTGACACTGACTGCATCCGAGACGAGCTGCAGACTGTCATAATCTCCAGAAGCAATGACGACCTGGTGACCTTCTAGCGACAGCTGGGTACTCAGAGTTCCTAAGATATCATCCCCTTCAAAGCCTGGACATCCCAGATTCGGGACTGCAAATGCGTCTGTTACTTCCTTGACCAGGTCAAATTGGGGAATCAGCTCTTCAGGAGGGGCTTGCCGATTGGACTTGTATCCATCGTACCATTGACTGCGAACCAAGGATTCGCGTGAGGCGACATCCCAGCCCACGACCAGGTGAGTTGGACGGACCAGGTCGGCGTAGTCCAGCATCATTTTTGTAAATCCGTATACAGCATTGGTATAGACGCCATCAGCGGTCTGGCGATAGCCGCCTGTCCAAGCTGAAGCGTAAAAAGCGCGAAATAAAAAGCTCATACCATCGATGAGCAGGATTTTGGATTGATTCACAAAGCGCGTCTCCTCTCGTGTCCAAGCTTACGCAAACATTATAACACAAAGGGTGAAGAGAGCTTTGTCAGATTTTACATGTCAAGTGAAGCGCATGGATCTTTCGTACTGAGGGATGATAGTACCACAAGAGGTGATCACCTCATCTCTTGTAAAACAAATCTCCTGGTCTCAACAGGTGAGAAGCGAAGCGGGCGGTTCAATTCCGTCACAGGAGAAAAAACGCGTTGGGAGGAATCAATCATGGCGAACAACAACGGAAGCAGCAACAACCTGGTAGTTCCTCAAGCGAACCAAGCTCTTGATCAACTTAAGTACGAGATTGCAGCGGAATTCGGTGTAAATCTCGGACCAGACACCACTTCCCGCCAAAACGGATCTGTTGGTGGAGAAATTACAAAACGTCTGGTAAGCTTTGCAGAACAACAACTGTCCCGCTAACAGGCGGAACAAGAATTACAGCTGCACCAGGTTTTCATCGTAATGTCCGTATGATTGGCATTGCTTACAACCGAATACTTGGATGCACGAAAGGGGTTCCATATGGAGCCCCTTTTCTTTGATTTCCTCCAGTCATCCCTTTCATTGAGTGTTTCCTAGCACGCGCCCTTTTCAACCAACAGGGTGCAAACGCACAAGCACATTCGCGGACTAGTCATATGGTGTAACGAACAGATATCTATCCTGTTTGTACCTCGGAAAGGAGCGATGTCCGCGGATGAAACGTAAAGAAGTGAAACGCCTTCTACGTGAACACCCTGAATTTGAAGCGTGGCTGGAAGAAGACGCTTCTCGAGTCAGTACCATTAAAAGCAATCCAGGAGCGGCTGAAGATTTGTTTAAGCGCTGGTCGGACCGAAAAAAAGGGCGTGTAGATTTTCACACCATTTCGCAAAAGACGAAAAAGGCTAGCGAGATGCTGACGGGCGTTCAATCCATCATGGATATGATGGCGGATTATACGAAGAAACTGTAAATGGTGGGAGAAGGCTAGCTGTACAGCCTTCTTTTTCTTTTTCAATTCCCTTCCACTTTTGTTATACTGGAAAACGGGAGGGAGCGCACATGTTACAATCTATGGTCAATTTCATGTTGTTTGCTGCCATTGCACTGGGTTCAGGGACAAGCTCTCTGGCTCAAAACGTAGTGGACGAAGTAGGGATGCAGATCCACCAACAGCAGGTCCCAATTGCTGTGACGCCTGCTGAGACATATCCGGGAGACGTTATTTTTGTACGCAGCAAGCAAGCCAAGGAAGTTACGCTCTTTTCTTCGACGTATTCGTTGAAGCCCTCCCAGGGAGAGTACGTCCGGTTTATTCCCATTCCATTCAACGCAAAACCAGGGACGTATCAGGTAGAATCATCGGACAAACGACTTTCAACGCCATTGACAATCAAAGCGAAGACATTTGCTGTCGATTCCATCACCGTCAGCAACCAGATGAATAGCATGCGCCAAGACACAGCAAGAATCAATGCCGACCAGAAGAAGATCGATGCGGCGCGTTCACAATCTTCACCCGTTCCATACTTTAGTGAACCGTTTATACAACCGACTACAGGTCGCTTGACTACCCCCTTTGGCTATCAGAGGGTGGTGAACGGCGTTCCTGCAAACCGGCACTCCGCGATAGACATTGCAAACAAAACTGGGACGCCGATCATGGCCAGCAACGATGGCAAAATTGTGCTGTCTGAACCCATTTACTTAACTGGGAATACGATCATCATTGATCACGGTCTAAACGTTTTTTCCATCTATGCACACATGTCCGAGCTGAAAGCGGAAGTGGGACAGGAAGTAAAGCAGGGACAGGTGATCGGTCTGATGGGAAGCACCGGTTTTTCGACGGGACCCCATTTGCATTACGGTATGCTGATCGGGAATACGTATGTCAATCCGCAGCCGTTTTTTGACGCTTCGCCCTTCCTCTGGAAGTAACCAGGAGGTGCTTTTATGAAAGCAACCCATGTGCCAAGCAAGGTACTCAATAATATGGTTCATTTTCTGGCTCCATACGAGCAAGCCGTTGATGAACTCAAATTAAAACTAAAGGGAATCAAATACGGCTTTCAAAAAAGTGGCCGTTATTCCCCTATTGAATTTGTTGTTGGACGAGTCAAAAAAGTCGACAGCTTGATCAAAAAAGCAAAAGAAAAAGGAATCGATTTTCAAAATGAGCAATGGCCGAATCAAGTGGCGCAAGAAGTGAATGACATCGCCGGCCTGCGTGTCGTATGCCGATATGTAGATGATGTGCGAGAAGTTCTGCAGCTTTTGCAAGAGCGTGAGGATATTGTCATTCACGATATCAAGGACTACATTGCGACACCAAAGCCATCCGGCTATCGTAGCATCCACATGATTGTTTCCTATACGGTCTATCATGGGAGTGACAAAATTACGCTGTTTTGCGAAATACAAATCCGTACCCTGGGTATGAACTTTTGGGCTACCAATGAGCACGAGCTTCGCTATAAGTATGCGGGTAATATTCCGCAGGACGTTTTGAAGCAGCTGAACCAAGCTTCTGTCATCACCCATCAGCTCGACGTACTGATGAACAGTTTGCGTCAGGAGATTTTGACTCCTGCACCTGTGGATATGAGTCTTGAGGAGCGGTTGGAAGAGATTTTTTCGCTGTATGTGAAACAAGACATTGATGCTGCTGCAGCATTATACAAAGAGCATGTTCATGGTTTTGAAGAAGCATTCCGGGATAATCCGAATTTTAAAATGATCCACGATCTATTAGGCAAACGCTTGGGGTAAAGCATGATGAAAAACAAAATAGCAGGTGAGAACCGATAAAAAGTGACTCGTAAGGAAAGGATAAACACTATCATGCGACTTTTACTGGCGAACCTTCTTGTTGTGGTCATTCTTTTGTGCGGCCAAAGTTTACCGGTGGCTTATGCGGAGGGAGAATCCTCCTCTGCATCCCTCGCTCTGAGCGGGGAATCCGCTATTTTAATTGATGCAAAAACGGGACAAGTCCTTTATGAGAAAAACCCTCATGAAAAGCTGTTCCCTGCCAGTATCACCAAGATTGCAACTGGAATCTATGCGATCGAAAAAGGCAACCCGGATGATATCGTGACTGTCTCCAAAAATGCCCGATATGAACAGGGAACACGTGTGTACCTCGCTGAAGGCGAGCAGGTCACGTTGAAAAAATTAGAGTACGGTCTTTTGATGCACTCGGGCAATGATGCAGCGACTGCGATTGCAGAGCATATGAGCGGTAGCTCGGAAAAATTTGCTGAAGAGCTGAATCAGTTTTTACAAGAAACCATTGGAGTCAACGAAACGCATTTTACCAATGCGCATGGGCTGCACAATCCTGAACATTACACGACGGCTTCCGACATGTCCAAAATTGCTGCTTACGCGATGAAAAACCCAATCTTTCGCGAGATTGTGGGAACCAATCGCTTGCCTTGGGACGGTGCAGAATGGAAGTCTGAGCTGATCAATCACAATAAATTGATACGGGATTACGAAGGGGCAACCGGGATTAAAAACGGTTTTACAGATCAAGCCATGCATACGCTGGTGGGGTCTGCCAAACGCGGTGAAACCGAATTCATTGCAGTGACAATGAAAACCGGCTCCAGCAACTACGCCTACAAAGATGTTACCAAGCTTCTTGATTACGGCTTTGAACATTTTGAGACGAAGCAAGTGTCTGAAGCTGGCGCCATCTATACGAACACGGAAAACACGGAAAACGATTCACCTGTTCGTTACAAGACTACAAAGAACTTGTTTGCGACTATACCGATTGGGGAAGAACCCGAAATCCATGTCTCTGCAAATGGAAACTTGGAAGTGACAGCCGGATCACAATTCATTTCCTATCCACTCGAGCGAATAGCTCCACCCGTACAAGCAAAAGCAGCATTGTCTGCATCGAAAGCTGCTGAAGGTGAAGGATCATCAGGTCCCGGACCGTCTTCAACGGTCTATTACGGCCTGTTGTTTGTCTGGCTGGGTCTGAATATGTTTTTGATCAGCTATACGGTGGTTCGGTCACGCAGAAGGAGAAATATTCGACGACGGGATGATTGGCAACGCAGAGCTTACGAATGACGAAAAAAGGTACAAGGCGATGAACGAACCGTCGCTTTGTACCTTTTTTCTTGCCTGAAGAAATAAGAGATAGAAGCCGTGTCCATCAGGCGCGTCTTTGCGTACAGTAGAAAAAAGGATGACATGGTGCCGCGGGGAGGAGTGGAACATGAATCAAATCGATGTGTCCGTTATCATTCCAGCTCGCGATGATAGCAGATGGCTTCACGCAATCATTCAAGAGATTCGCAGCATGGCTCAATCAGCAGAAGTCATTGTCGTTTGTCATCAGCCATCCCCTGCTACCATGGAGCAAATCCAAAAATATGACGCAACACTGATCTATGCAGATAAAGCGATCACGTATGATGAGGGGCGAGGGATTGGAGCCCTGCATGCTTCTGGAAACGTCCTTTTATTTTTGGACGATCAAGTCGTTCGACCATACAAACAATTAGAGAAATTGCTCAAGCATATAGAAAAAGGTTCAGATATTGTACTGTCTCGTGATCTGAATCCAGCGTCTTCTGATCAAGTTCTTTCCCGAAAAATGACATACCAATTACTGAATCATATTGTACGAAGACAGGACCTTGGATCTGCTTCGTTGTATGAAGTCCCTTTTGCCATGACCCGAAAGGCAGTCGATCATGTAGACCCTATGCCCTTCATTCCGGCTGTCATACTTGTCGAGTCAATTTTGCAAAAGCTCACAGTACGTGCCATCCCCGCTATAGTCATGGAGAAGAGAAGAACAAACGCTGGACAGACGATGAACAGTTCATCGCAGAAAGTCCTGGATGAGCATGCACAGGCGATGAGTCTTTGGATGCAGCAGCGGGGGGAGCGAAACGGACTTTGGGATGGAGATCGTTATCGTCCTTTACTGCAGGTTTCAGGAAGTCTCCATCTGCGCTCCGTCTATCGTTCCCATGAGTGGGAGTTCCTGCAAGGGAGGGGTTGGGATGAAAAGAGGCGATCAAAGAAAGCAGCAAGCATCAAGAAAAACAGAAAACACGCACTGGTTAAAGGAAAACAAACAGCGCTTAAGCGTGATCATCGAGGTTCAACAAGACGAAAGAACCGTTAAGCAGGTGCTGGAGCAGGTGGCAAAGCTGTCGCCAAAAGAGATTATTCTTGTCGTGAACGGAAGCAGGGATTCCTCGATTGAAAGAATTCTCATGCATAAATCACCGATCATCACCTCCTATGTCTATGCATTTCCGCTAGGTCAGGATGTTTGGCGGTCGATTGGAGCCAGAGAAGCCAACGGAGATGTGTGGCTGTTTTTAAGTGCAAGCAGTGTCATTGCGGCAAGCGACTTGCAGCCCTTCGTAACGGCCTGCTATCAAGGATTGGACGTCTCCCTTCGCAAGACGGCGACTACCGCATATTTGTCCACACGTAATGAGGAAGACATGGATAAGGTGACATTAGCCAAAGCCTATCTGAATCACATGCTGGATCAAAGGGAAAAATTCATCTCCATGATCGATCTGCCGATTGCCATTACGCGTGAAGCGGCAATTCAAATCGGAATTCATCATTTACTCGTTCCACCATTGGCTCATGCCATAGCAGTAAACAAGAAGCTGAGGGTAGGGCAATCCCATCGGGTCAAAGAAGAAAAACGTCCTCTGAAGGACCATTGTTCTTCAGTACGAAGAGAAGAGCGCATGAATATGCGTTTAGGGGATCATTTGGAAGCAGTCCACTATGTAAATCAAATGAAATCCGATCCCTCACCTTATAACGATCATTCCTAGCCGGTGTCCCTCTATGGGGCAGCGGTTTTTCTTTTAACAGACCTATGCGAAAGTACATGATCACTTGTAGATTCATTTTGCATTGTTCGGATTTTGTAGTACCATATTCTAGGGAGTATTCATTCGCCAATGGCATGAGGAAGCCAAGCTTTCTAACTAGTAAAGGAGTAGATTAAAAAATGAGTGTACATATCGGCGCCAAACCAGGTGAAATCGCAGAAACGATTCTGTTGCCAGGAGATCCTTTGCGAGCCCAATACATAGCGGAAACATTTTTAGAAGGGGCGACCTGCTACAACCATGTCCGTGGCATGCTTGGCTATACGGGTACGTATAAGGGAAAACGCGTCTCTGTACAAGGGACGGGAATGGGTGTCCCATCTATTTCTATTTACGTAAACGAACTCATGCAATCCTATGATGTGCAAAATTTGATTCGGGTAGGTACCTGCGGGGCCATTCAAGAGGATATCAAAGTACGTGACGTGATCCTGGCCATGAGTGCTTCGTCTGACTCCCAGACCAATCGTTTGCTGTTCAATCAAGTCGACTTTGCTCCAACGGCCAATTTTGACTTGCTGCACAAAGCCTTTCAAGTGGCTACCGAGCACAATCTATCGGTAAAAGTGGGCAATATTTTTACGAGCGACAGCTTTTATCGTGAAAGCATGGACTTGTACAAAAAACTGGCTAGCTATCAAGTGCTGGCTGTTGAGATGGAGTCATCCGCCTTGTATACCTTGGCTGCAAAATACAAACGCAATGCTCTTTCCGTTCTTACGGTAAGCGATCATATTCTGACCGGTGAAGAAACGACATCTGAAGAGCGTCAAACCACGTTTAACGAAATGATCGAGGTGGCATTGGAAGCTGCTTTGATAAAATAATAGCGTTCCAAAAAAAGTCGACCCCTGGATGCACGGCTGCAATAGCTGGGATATGTGCTGTAGCATATTGGGCGAAGAGAAGCAGCATGAAAACGACACAGACCCATTTCAATCCATTTGGAAGCTTTCCGAGAAAAGCAAAAATCAGCATCAATAGTGGAACGAATTCAAAAAAATGCACAAAGTGGACATGATAGCGCCAAATAGCTGGGTCAGTAAAAAGAGCTGCACTCTGGCATTAGTAACGGAGATTATTGAGCAACATGGAAGAACGAGCAGCATGAAATCGAAGGGGGATCCATACACCTTTTCGTTTACAGTTGCGTAGTCGCCGGGGGAGCAGGAAGACTTCGAACCAAAAGGGGCTATGGAGTAGCGGACCGGGCAATAGGAAAAATGGCAAAGGTACAAAAACAAAGTCCATACATGACGAAACAGAGTGCCGCCCTTTGGCACTCTTTTCGTTTACTTCTTTTTCTTGCTTTCCAGGTAGTGAGCCAGATTGTTTAGTGTATCTTCGTAGGTTCTTCTTTTTTTAGATTGGTTCGAAGAAGTGGATTTCGAATTGGATTGCACCTTTGCCATTAAGGATGACCCCCGGACGTTTTTGAGTATAGTTATCTTAATTTTAGTATAGATGAAAAAACGTGCGTCGTAAACAGAATTTTTAAAATTATTTAAATAAGTTTATTTGTATTGTATTTTCCGATCTGTACCATGAGGATCAAAAGCTGATTAAAACTGTTACATCTGCAATTATTGATTGTTATTTAGCAGGGGTTCCTAGCTTGTATCATGATATGGCAAAGGTGCGCGAAATATGGCAGATGCGGAAAGAATCTTGAAGAAGCAGAGTTAAAGTGGGATTAAACAAGAAATGCGCAATTTGTAGATGCAAAGGAGTTTAGACTCCAGTATCGAATGTATGGGGAATGACACAGGAGGTTCTTTGGGATGAATGATTATATCAAGACAATGAGAAGTCTCATTGGTCAAGAAACATTAATAACGGTTGGATGTGGCGCGATGATCGAAGACACAGCTGGTCGTATTTTGCTGCAAAGAAAAAGAGATCTCGGCACATGGGGTCTACCTGGTGGGCTGATGGAAATTGGAGAAACCTTTGAGGAAACCGTAAAACGAGAGATTTTGGAGGAGACGAATCTGATCATTCTCCAGCCATTGCGGTTATTTGGTATCTATTCCGGAAAAGATGGTTTTGCCCAGTACGCAAATGGCGATAAGGTGTTCAGTATACAGATCATTTTTCATGTGACTGCCTACAAAGGCAATATTCAAGCCAATGAAGAATCTGCACAGCTTCAATTCGTGCATAAAACCGAGCTGCCGGCTAATATAAACCCGCATCAAGCACCATTTATTATGGATTGGGTAAATGGAATGCAAACGCCTGTCATCCGTTAGTTGAAAATGAGCGGTGGTTAAATTGTATCCATGACGTCAGGAAGAGTTTTTAACTTTGCCGATCATGAAGAAAATTTCTTTGCCGTCATGGAGAGATAATAAATCTTTTGACGTGCCACCATACAAGATGAGCAGCTGACTGGATAAGTCGGCTGCTGTTTGATTTTAGGGGATACACTCTTCTTGGAAAAGTTGAGTTTCCTTTGAGTCCGATAATATATATTATGTAAACAAATAAAACGGAAAATAAATGTGGGACACGGATATATGTGGTTGTAGTACAGTGACACAAAACTACTACCTTTCACGACACAAATATAGTCGCTTAAAATGCAGGGTGTTTTTTACGTGACACAAATGTGCTTCTTTACTATGCAATTTACGACACAAATATACTACTTTAACGAGAACGCTGCGACACAAAAATACTCGCTTCATGAGCAGTTCACAGATACTAACGTTCATCCATCTCTGCTTTCAGATGAAAAGAAGCCGGTGACTTGAGATTGGGCTTCCTTTTATCAAATTACTTCTCTCCAAGTACCGAGATAATACGAATTACCGAGATAATACGAATCGTGAATCGTGAATACCTCGTTTTAGACAGTAAAGATGTAGGATCCTTCTGTTTTGATTTCAGTTCATGAAATGGCTGTTTTATGAACTGAAATATTAGGCAATCATTCAAGTTAACATAATATATAAACTAATACAATTTATATCCCTCACCTTTACTTCCTGTATAAGCTGGATAAGTTGATCGATTTTTTTAGAGCTTCTGTCTGAGCTTGGAGTGACTTTGCATCAGCAGAACTATTTAGCCAAGCTACGTTCTCTGAGTCATGGAATCATCGATACCACATTTTTGCCTCAATCTCATGTTTTCTTGCAACCTGGCCAGTATTGCCTGCTTGCATATAAAATCCCACTCTGCTCCTCTGGTATCAGTTTAACAGATAAGGGGTATACGACTTAAATCCTTAATTTCTCGGCTTTAAATGTTTATTATCATCATATTCATTCATTTTCTTGTCTAAATAGATACTGTTATCAATGCTAGTAACATTGGAAATCGCTGTTATTATTGCGATAATCCCAAATATTATTCCATATGCAAGCATAAAATAATCTAGGTAGAAACAAAGAATAGCTGATAGAATTGCAAATATAAGCAAGTATACAAGGAATCTTTTCATGTTTATCACTTCCTTAGCGTTTAACAAAATTTTCGGATTCTAATTGGGTCCATCCCATTACGTCTAATTCTGGATGTTCTTTCATATAATTAGCCACTAACTGATAGCCCTCACTATATCCGAAAGCATAAGGGAATTTGCTGTCTCCGAACATCACTTCACTAATATATTCTCGATTCATTGTATGAAGAGTTTCATACATTTCATTCCGTAGCTCCATATGTTTTTTGCTATAGTCAGGTAAGTATGTTGAGCCTGGATAAACCAATTCCTGGAAATACAATGCCTTACCTTCGAAAATTATGTGATCTAACAATGTGAACGGTTTATATTTGTTAAAAAAGTCTTTGGTCCAGACACTATGGTGATATTCGTGTGCTACAGTTCCAGCTAATTCATTTTGTGATCGATATAATTCTGGATTGTAAAGAATGATTATCTTACCTGTGCCAACCGTAAACGCAACTTCTCGATCTGAGGAAGATGGCAAAACACAAACGTTTGTATTTGGACCCTTTAAAATTGTTGAGGAATCAATTAAAGCACTTTTAATGATCTCTCTAACTTCGCTTAATTTATTTTTTTCCTCTACTACTTCTTCTAATGAATCGATATCCTCTGGAACCCTATTTCTGATATCCCCTAGAAGATATAAATACTCACCGTCCTTCAGGCAATAATCTGAGATTGGCTCAAATACCTTTTCTTCATACAATTTTTTTAAAAGTTCTGGTTTTGCGTCTTTACTAGCCACTAAATACTCCCGCACAAGATTATCCATTAATATGACATTGAAACTTTGAGACTGCCCGTTATTATTAATTTCGAAATGATCTACTGTCACTTTTTCTGGATCACCTTGAGACGAGCAACCAAATAAAATTAACAGAAGCGTTATTAGATATACAATGTTTGTTTTGCTGATCATTTCGATCAACTCCTCAAGTACTAATGGAGGGTATCCGTCTTTTATCATGTTTGACTGATTTGCAGAAAAGTGAATTGTAATGAGGTACCTATGAATGGATGTTAGAGCAAGCTTGATTATTTTACTATTATGGAGGGAAATTACATAAAGTTTTTTCTGTTGATGAACATGGTGATTTCAAAGAGGATATAGACTAATGTATATCTTCTGAAAAAAACTTGCGCACTCCACATAAACAACAAAACAGTATTGTAAATTTTTATTAATGAAGTCTTCAACACTTCTTGGCTTCGGAATTGGTAATAATTGAATCAATTTCATAATTACCCATCTTAAAAATATACAGACTGTCCCAATCTCTTCTTTATCCTTTTTTAAAAACTAAGCTGCGACTGGCTTCTTGTTTTCCAGTGCGTTACGAATCCGATCTGTAGATAATTTGGCGGCATTATAAACAAGAATGACCAAATCAAAATGGACTTTAGCCCTCTTTCCTGTACGATAGCGTACGTTGTTCAGTTGGAAAAATTCTTTCAAATAGGCATTCACTCGCTCGACAGCTGTTCGTTGGTCATAAAGTTCTTCCCACGTTTTTGTCCCTCTGGCAGGAGCCGTATACTTCCGAAGATCCGTTTCGGCCTTGATTTTATAAACTTTTTGGCAGAGGGAATCTTGAGCCAGTGGACAGTCTTTGCACTCCTTGGGACGTACAAATTTCAGTGTTTTGTACTT
>NZ_JAFLPN010000041.1:0-30919 GCF_029870785.1 Brevibacillus sp. AY1 | reverse complement strand
CCTTAGTTGCACTTATACTATCTTCCGCTAATCTTTTTAGCGCTTTAGCGCACTTAAACTTTCCGATAGTAAAAAATAAAAAGGTGTCCATTGACACCCTTACCTGGTTTTACGCGATATGGATTCCGATTGCTGATCTATTTTTAACGTTTCCCGCAGCTTGGCCAGTGCCCTTCGCTGCAGTCTCGAAACATGCATCTGGGACATGCCCAATAAATCCCCGGCCTGCTTCTGACTCAAATTTTGATAGAAGGTTAACTGAATGATTTCCCTCTCACGCGGTTCCAGCACATACAAGGCATGGTCGATTGTCAAATGTTCATCCACCCGGTTGTAGCCTTCTTCATTTTCTCCGACCAGATCGAAAAGCGAAATCGTGTTGCCATCGCTATCTGCTTCCAGCTCGCTATCCATCGAAAGCGCGTGATAGCTGCGCCCCATCTCCAGCGTTTCCAATATGTCTTCCTCTGACACCCCCAGACATCGGGCAATATCAGCGATCTGCGGGGAGCGCTGCAGCTGGATGGTTAATTCGTCGACTACCCGCTTGATTTTGGGGCTGAGCTCCTTCACTCTTCGCGGAACATGCACACTCCAGGTCTTGTCCCGAATGAAGCGCTTGATCTCCCCGACAATCGTCGGGATGGCGTAGCTCTCAAAGTTTCTCTCGAAAGCTGCGTCATACCTGCGAAACGAAGAAAGCAAGCCAATCATCCCAACCTGCACCAGGTCTTCATACATGATCTGGCCGCGCACAAATTTCTTGGCGAGCGTCTCTACCATAGGCGTGTACGCTTCTACCAGCTGTTCCTGCAAGCTCGCGTCACCTGTCTCTTGGTACTGCATGAGGAGCTCCTTGCATTCCTCTCGGCTATATCTGGTTCTTCGAGATTGTCCGGTCATCGCCAGCCACCCCATCTCGCCGCAAATACTTCGTCATGGAGACCGACACGCCCGCATCTGTATGAAAGACAACCTCATCCATCAACGCATGAATCAGATACAAGCCCAATCCCCCCTCTTCGAGATCCTCCTGATCGATCCCGGAGTAGAGCGGTGTCGCTTGTTTCTTTGCCGATTCAACGGAAAATCCTTTCCCCTGATCCGCTACTTCGATCACAAGCCGATCCTCGTAAACCTGACACTCCAAATGAAGGGAATTCGTACCGTCTTCCTGTTCGTATGCATGCTCGACCGCATTCGTGCACGCTTCACCTACTGCCAGCTTGATATCTTCTATATCTTCATAGGAAAATCCCATGCGATTGGCTACTCCCGACACCAAAAGACGGGCTACTCCCAGGTACTCCACCCGATTGGGCAACGTAAGCTGGATCACGTCTGCAGAAGGGTTGTTTGGATCCATTACTTGTCCTCTCCTTTGCGGATGGCAATGAATTCGTAAAAACCGGTGATGCGAAACAGCCTTTCCACACGCGAAGACATGTTTTGTACATAGAAGGGACAACCTGCCTTTTTGGACGCCTTCATGATCGCCACGAAAACACCAATTCCTGTACTGTCCATGTACTCGACTGCTTCCAGATCGACGGCAAGAGTCATTCCCGGCTCAATGAGAGACATGAGCGTCTCTTTTACTTTGGGTCCCGTGTAGGCATCAATTTCCCCACCCAGGACGACACAATGCTCTGTCTCATGACTGATTGTCTGGATAGTCAGCTCCATCCCAAATTCCTCCTATATGGTCCTCAGATCCTTTTCAATACGATCATCGTGTAATCATCCCGTTGTTCAAACTGTGTGAGCATCAGGAGCCTGCGATAAATCTGATCCACCATGTTCTGTGAAGGAAGATGCACCTCATGCTGTAGATTGGAAATCAGCTCTTCCCTTGTCATGTACGAGCGGCCCAGCTTGCATTCCGTTACGCCATCCGTCAACAGGATCAATAGATCGCCAATGTGCAGGTGAACCTCTTGCTCCTTGTACTGACTGTTCCCATCAATCCCCAGAGCGACTCCACTGCCTGCCAGATCGTAAAAGCGTCCTTCCTGCGCCCGGTACAAAAATCCTGGCTCATGACCGGCTACAGCATAGCGAAAGACATGAGATTGGGTATCGTAGCAACCAAACAGCATCGTCACAAACATACTGGCATCAATATTACGTTCCACGACCCTATTCAGGTGACGCAACATTTGATCCGGCCCCAGCCTGATCTCGCCCAAGCTGTCCACGGCGTACTTCAGCATGGACATACACATGGCTGCTGGAATGCCTTTCCCGGTAATATCGCCAATCGTCAGACTAAACTGGTGCTCATCCACATACATGAAATCGTAGTAATCGCCTGAAATCTCATGCGCTGCAATGCTGATTGCCCCGATCTCCACACTGGGATATGTTGGCATATTTTGCGGCAACAGTGCTTGCTGCATGGCGGACACAACCGCCACTTCCGATTGCAATTGCGCATGCTTGCTTCGCCAGCTGTTCAGGGAACGCTGCGCGTTGCCGTATTCAATCATTACTTCTGTCAAAATGCGAAAGGAAGCCCGAACAAACTCGGGTACATCCCCCAGCTTCTCCAAAGCTCTACCATGCAGATCAACCATTTCCTCTGGCGAAATATCTCTTCGCAGCAGAAACTTACCCAGCTTTTGAGCGCCGTACAGCTCGTCCTCTTCCTGGCTGTCCAAATAATCCCTGAGGATTTGAACATATTCCGCTTCCAACCCCCGGGTCATACCTTTTTGCCACCTTCCCTAGCTTACTCGCGCCATTTGATCACTACGACACGCGTTCCTTTTCCCAGTGTGCTCTCCATCTGGAAATCATCCATCATTCGCCTGACGCCAGGCAGACCTGCACCCAAAGCTCCTGACGTGGTGAACCCGTCCTCCAGCGCTTTCCGAAGATCGGCAATGCCTGGACCTTCATCTAAAGCAGTAATTTTCAGTCCGGTTTTTTCGTCGTTTTCAACGGTTTCTATCGTGATTGTTCCGGTACCGGCATACAAGTAAATATTGCGAGCCAGCTCCGAGATCGAGGTTGCGATCCGAGATTGCATGATCGTCCCAAACCCTAGCTGTCTCGACATGTTTCGCCCTACTTGTCTGGCCGTCACAATATCTGTCTCTTTCTCAATCGGGATCGTTTCCGAATTAGACGCTGCCACAATCACAAACCCCTTCCGCTGCTTCCATATTCCTTTCGTGATACGCGGAATGATTAGCAAATCATGTCACTTTTTGTCTAATATTCACTATCCAAAATGATTCGCTATTTACGGATTTTTTCCTGCACCGTGGTGAACAAAACCTGTATGCTGACTTGCACATCTCTACCTTTGAGACACGACAAAAAACCACCTGGCGTACACCCATCCAAGTGGTTTTTTCCACGCGCGACTGATATATCCTTAAAAATCAATAAGCCCCAAACTGATTTGCAGGGATTCATTGACACGATCCATCATCTCATCATCAAGATGGGTAATCTTGTCGGTCAGTCGTTGTTTGTCAATGGTTCGAATTTGTTCCAACAGAATGACGGAGTCACGATCAAATCCATATAATTTTGCGTCAATCTCAACATGTGTTGGCAATTTCGCCTTTTGAATCTGCGCCGTGATGGCGGCGACGATGACCGTCGGACTAAAACGATTTCCAATGTCGTTCTGAATGACTAAAACAGGCCGTACGCCTCCTTGCTCAGAGCCAACGACCGGTGACAGGTCCGCGAAAAACACATCGCCACGTTTGACAATCACTGGTCACACCCCGCTAACTAAGCGGACAAGAGTATGGTCAGCCTCTTCTTCAGCGCCAAATGCCTCCGATGCCATTTTTAGATTGATCTTCGCCATTTCCATGTACCCTTTTTGCATCGTTTCACGGATTGTGCGTTTTTTGCGCTCCTTTAAGTACAGGTGCATCGCCTGGCGAATAAACTCGCTGCGATTGGAATTTTCTTTCTCAATAACGCCATCCACTTCCTGGAGCAAGTGATGTGGCAAACTGATCATGATGCGTTTCGTGTTAGACTTCGACAAGACAACTCCACCTCCAACCATGACCGTAACTTCCATCCGCTATACTTGTTAGATACTGACTATTGCCAGTATGAACAATACCATTATGTCGAAACCATTGCAAAAATATACCTCTTCAAGCTCGCTTTAAGCAAAATTCTGTTATACGGTTTGACGCCTAGCTATAATTCGCGTTTTGCAGGTAAAATCCTGCCGCTTTATGTTAGACACTTTTTCCCATTTTTCGAAAACGTATCGACGTTATGCCCGAAAAAACGTGTTACTTTGTGAGCAGATGATGCACAGTGCACTCTTTTCCCGCGCGATAATAGACCTTGGGAATGCGGAAATTGAGCAAGCATGGTACTTCATAGTTGATCGTACCGGTGAGCGCGGCTATTTCGTCCAAGGATATCTCTTCATCGCCTTGTCTTCCGTACAATACGATCTCGTCTCCTACCTGCGCCGATTCGTTCGGAACCTTCACCATGATTTGGTCCATGCAGACTCTTCCGACAATCGGAGCCCGTTCACCGTTGAACAAAACAGCTCCTCGATTGGACAATAGTCGCGAATAGCCGTCTGCATACCCAATCGGCAGCGTCGCGATCTGCTCATGCGGCTGTGCTGTGTAGGTCGCCCCATAGCTGACGGTAAATGGTTCATCCGCCACTTTCACATGTGCTATTCTTGTTTTCAATGAAAGAGCAGGTACTAACGGAACATCTGCACGTTCTTTCATGTACGGTGAAGGATACAATCCGTATAAACCTATGCCCAATCGGATCGTATCATACCCCCATTCCGGATGTGCAATAGCGGCAGCCGTATTGCAGCAGTGTACCTTCGGCAATTTCTTGCCCGCTGCACGCAGGGCTTGTATGAAGGATTGAAACGTTTCGTACTGTCGTCGCACATGCGTTTGATCAGGTTCGTCTGCGCATGCAAAGTGAGTAAACAACCCAGACCAAACCAGCTTGGAGCTATTTTCGAGCGCTGACACAACACGCAGCAGCTCTTCTTCACTGCGCACGCCGAGCCGGCCCATCCCCGTATCGGTCTTTACATGAATACCGACAGGTCCAAGTTCATCTCGCTGCAAGGCTTGTTCTGCTTCCAAAATCCATGCTTCACTGCAGGCGGTCAGCTCTACCTTCAGCTTGCTGGCTATTGCGACTGAATCAACCGGCGTGTAGCCCAATACCAAAATCGGTGCCTCAATTCCTGCTTCCCGCAGGACAATAGCCTCGTCGAGCAGCGCCACTCCAAGCGAATCCGCCCCAGCGTCCAGCGCTTCCTTGCCCACATGAACCGATCCGTGTCCGTATCCATCTGCTTTGACTACAGCCATGATGCCGGTCTGTGCAGGCAAATGCCCCCTGAACGTCTCGACATTGGCGCGAATAGCATCCAAATCTACCTCAACCCAAGTGTCACGACAAAACGGTTTCATCCTTATCGCCTCTTGTTCCCTTTTTGATAATAAAATAATCGCTCGTTCAAATGAGTAAGGAATTGACGAGATACCATGAGCGATTCCCTTTTTCCACTCACTCGATAGAGATGCCGCCCTTCATAAATCTGCTCCACCTCATTAAGTGGAACGCTTTTTTCCTGGCCTGACATCGAGATTATCAAGTGTGTTTTTGTCAGCTTGTACACCGGACGGAGTATGGCTTTGTACAAAAACGGTGATAGCCCCACGACGGCAATGGCAATCGCAAAGGCGAGCACCTTAAACGCTGTGGCATCACTAGGAAAAAACTGTGCCAGGATCATCATCCCAAACACGAAAGCCACTGTTTCCATGATACGCATTTTCATGCTTTTGCGCAGGAGCATATCCTTGTATGTAGATTCCTCCTGATACAAAACATCTGACACCGGTTTTTTCATGAAACGTTTGCCACCCCATTATTCGAAGACTGGACCACGCCAACCCTTTTGGCGGAGCCTTAAATGTCCTTATACCTTCATCCATGATCGAGCTTGTGAAAGACCGACTTTTACGAAAGGTTATAAGTTATCTTGAATGTATCGCTTTTGCACGTCATGTGTCAATGAACGGAATCCGATTGTTCATTCTCCACTGCGATATGGGCAAAACGACGCACATCAAACAAGCCTTGATCTGTGAGCTTTAATGCAGGAATGACGGGCAGTGCCAAAAAGACAAGGTAAGGAACGGCTGAAAGTGAGTCGGGGCTTCAAGCACTCGCAAAGCCTGCTCCAATTTTTGCAGACTGGCGCACACTTCACCGGCAGTCAGATCGGCGATTAATCCTGCAATCGGAGAAGGCAATGTAGCCTGGGGCTATAGCTCCACGATTGGCCAAACGAAAACATTCCGCTGCATTGAGTGAAGCCATCGCGATAGCCGTAGGTGCAGGAATGCCCGCCTGAATCGCCCTGCGCACATGACAGTCAATGCTGCCCTCCAGCATCAGCTCATCCAGATGCTTGTCATCCGTTACGAAAAGACATCTGCGCGCATTGCGCTCTGTCACTACGGGAAGCAGAGCTCCGTCTCACCTTCATAATCTCCGATTCCTGCGATGACCCCGTCGACGATCGCGACGTCACCTGTAAATGTTTCTCCATTAAATACATCAATGATCGTGCCATTCTTGATCACGACATCGGCCTTTGCCCTGCCTGCCGACACGGCAATTCGTTTGCGCAAATTCTCAGTTGTATATTTCACAGCTGTGCTCACCTCTTCCTCTCATTCACGTACCGTACTTCCCTACCTTCATACATATCCCCCAACTATGCATGTTTCTTTCAGAAAGGTCCACAGGTGGTAGACAGGGGACGTGAAAAAAAAGGGATCTCGGAAGCTAGTTTGCTCCGAGATCCCTGTTGACTACGCGGTTGGATTGTCTTGAACGCTATCTTTTTTCTTGCCGGGGAAAGCTCCCTTTTCGAATGTGCCTTCTACCATCTTGGAGGCACGTTCTTTACTCTCTGCCAGCTTCTGGTCAGCTTGCTCCTGTGTCAGCTTGCCTGCTTTGACTGCTTCAGCCAGTTTGTCTGCTTGTTGCTGTACGAGCAATTCGATCACATCGTCTTTGTCTACACCTTGTTCTTCTGCGATCCCTGCAAGAGACTTGCCTGCCTTCAGCGCTTCCTGCAATTCGGCTGCCTCCATATCCAGAAGCGCGAGCAATTCCTCGCTTTGACCGAAGCCCCCAAAGCCCTTGCCCATTCCTTTCCACGCATGTGTGTTTTCCACTTGCTCCTGGATGCGCTCGCTGGCGTTTTCACTCATCTTATCAGCCTGTTCCTGCGTCAGCTTGCCTGCTTTGACTGCTTCAGCCAGTTTGTCTGCTTGTTGCTCCAGAAGCAGATCTACTACTTCCTGCTTGTCTACACCCTGTTCTTCCGCTACCTCAGCCAGCGATTTGCCTGCTTTCAGCGCTTCCTGCAGCTCTTCCGCATCCAGATTCAGCAGGGCGAGCAGGTCGGCGTTTTCTTTTACCGCAAATCCGCCTCCAAATCCATGATGTCCCATCTTTCCTATACCAAAGCCTTGTTTACCTTCTGCTGTATAATTGATTTTTGCTTGATCCGCATCTGCTGCATAGGCGCTTCCCAGCACACCCAGGCTAAGCACCGCTGCCATAGATCCGAACAGCATTCCCATTTTCGCTTTGCTCAACATATTCTCTCATCCTTTCACTTCAGGTTATGTACTCCTTGGTACAAGACCTAGTGTAGCTGAGCATTTTTAGATTCACGTTTGAGAATGATGGAAAACTAAAGGGAAAACAGCGGAATCGATGTGGGAATTGCAAAATGAAAAAGGACGGCGCATACCGTCCCCTCTCCCATTCTTATTTTCCGCCTACTCCATAGGTGGATTGCGCTACTTTCACCATTTCTTCTTCAGGCAAATCTCCTGTAAGTGTAAACTCCACGCCATCCAGCTCCCAAGTCAGATATCTCTGACTGTCGACTGTCTGGGTCAAGACACCGATCGTGAAGCCAAGGTCAACAGGCATTCCCTGTTCGTAAGAGACGGTGGCCGCTGTAGGTCGGGCTTCAATCAGCCTGTAGTTGTAAGCTCCCTTGTACATGAGAACCACTGTGCGCTCACCATCGCGTGTCACAGGCTCGATGTCTCCTTGCTGTACACCATCTGGCACATAAGTCGGAACAATCACGCCAAACTGGCTGGAAGGCTGCTCCTGTGTAGCCCCACCGCCAACCTGCCCCATCGTCGGCACAGATGGCAGAGAACTGGTGCTCATGTTGTGATCCTTGTCAAAAGCATTGTTCTCAAACGACGGATTGAACACAAATTCGGTAAAATCGATTTTCACCAATGGATTCATGCTGGAATCCATGATTTCTGCGTGTGTCGGTTTGAAATCTTCTGTCAACCAAATTTTTTGTTTGGTCAGCGAGCGATTCCCGCTGTAATTGGCCTTGACTTCAAACACATACTGCTTGTCATCCATTTGCATTTGACGATCCGTATCATCGATGATGCTGCGTGCCAGCGTCTCATAGAGGTAAAGTGGGCCGTTATTTTCCGGCCAACCGCTCTGGAAGCGAAAACTCTTGTTCAGATGTGGTGTGAGAACGAAAACTCCTTCGTCATTTCGCAGGATGATCTGGGTGATGCCACGCTGCTTGGAGGTAAGTGCCACTCGGTAATTGGTCGGTTTTTCGTACCAAACCTGAACATCGTACTCCATCGGGGTGGAACCGGTTTGCATGGTCAACACTGCCTGTGACTTGTAGCCTTGCATTTTGTCCAGCGTACCACTCAAGTCACCCACCACATCTTCTGGTGTCTTTTGACCAAAGCAGCCGCCGAGCAGCAGAGTGAAGACCATCAATAACACCAGTGGAAAAGCTGCTCGTTTCATAGAATGAATTCCTCCTTGTCAAATTATTCGACAAAGAAGGGCACCCCTGTCTATTTCCTGGGAAATCTGTCAGTCCCCCGCGACAAAGACGAACATCGTGTCTGCTTCTTTTCTACATATTGGGACGCGATATCGCTTCAATCGGCAAAAGACTTACTCTGAACCAGAGCAGGTAGTCCCTCCTGATCTACGCGATATAAATGTATGTCCATCCTCGTCCCGTTATGCAGACAAGTTTACAGTTCTTCTACAAGTACCTGTGCCATTGCCTGATACGTACTGTGTGAAATGCTCAGGTGAACGCGAATTCGCGATGGGTCCATGCCCAGCCTGTGGAAAACCTCCGGATTGATCTTCATCTCCGGCTTCCCTGATTCATTGGGCAGGACCTCCATATCCAAAAAACTGATTACCGTTCCAATCCCAGTCCCCAAAGCTTTGGAGGCCGCCTCCTTGGCTGCAAATCTACCCGCGACGAATTCAATCTGTCGCCCTTCTGATTTCCCTTCCAGCAGACTCCGCTCCTGAATGGTTAACATACGATCCAGTGCACGTGATTGTCGCTTCATCAACGCGGCAATCCGTTCGATTTCTACGAGATCTATACCAATTCCGACAATCATGCTTCAAACGCCCCTTGCTTGTTTCAGCCTTCTGATGAAACCGTATCACTCTCTCTTCATTCTTGACAAGCAAAACGAAAAAAACGACATCTCATGACTTCTCGTTTTTCGGAGCCTGTCGCGATCAGCTCGAATGTCGATACAGTCAACCGCAAAGATGCCTTAAAGCTGAATGATTTGCAGACATTCACGAAGCTCTGCCGCAACAGACGTATTCCGCCATTCCTTTCGATAGCCGAGGCAGGCGCAGATCATTTCTGTCCCCTGTTCGACATGTCTCTTGCGGTAATGAACATGGCCCATGATGCCATAGCGCACACCGTATTTTCTGTACAGCTCAGCGTAGTCTACGCTTCCCAAAAAGGCGTTGAAATACGACCACTGCGGGTGTGGCATCGGCACCTTGAAATAAGGATGCGCCAGCATGTGCGTCACCATGATGACGGGCCTGTCGCGGTATTGTGCCAATTCTTGTTCCATGCGCTCGTAAAAATACCCGTGAATATCGCCGTTGCTCATGCCCCACCGCACATACATGCTATCCTGCCAGGTTCTGTCCATTGCATGCATCTGTTCAAACTGATCAAACGTATATCCCGGCTCGCCCATCGAGTAATCGTACCAGCCCGAATTGCCGACGACCACCCATCCATTTTCGAGCGTGTACGGTCTTTCGCTCAAACAGCCTGTATACGATTGAAATTTCCGATAGATTTCCCACGTGTCCGCAATCCCGTTGTCCTTGCTCCAATAATCGTGATTGCCTGGTACGAATAAGACAGGAATGCCGGATTGCTCCTGGAGCATTTCGAGAACCTCCAGGCTTCGGTGAACATCGTTGGAAATGTCTCCAGCAATGATCAAGCCATCCAGTTTGCTCTGGACGGCTTGTTCCAGCAAGGCCTCCTCTACAAGCGGTTCACCGGGTAGCTCATTGAGATCGACGTGCAAATCCGAGATGATTCCTAGTTTCATGAAGGAAAGTCCCCCTCCTCGAATAAATGACAGCTGACTTCATGACGTGGAGCTACTTTCTGCAAACCTGGCCGCTCCTGGCTGCATCTGTCCACGGCAAGCGGACACCTCGGATGAAAGGCGCATCCGTCAGGCGGATGGATCGGATTGGGAACGTCACCTTTCAGCAGTACCCTTTCCCTCGTCCCCTTTACATCGGGAATTGCTGAGAACAGCGCCTTCGTATACGGATGCAGCGGTCCGACTGCTGATGTACTGACATCAAAAATTTCAACCAGCTTCCCTAGGTACATGACGCCTACCCGATCACTAAAATACTGTACGACATTCAGATCGTGGGAGATGAACAGATAGGTCAACCGAAGCTTATCACGCAGCTCCTTTAGTAGATTCAAAATCTGCGATTGCACCGACACGTCCAATGCTGATACCGCCTCGTCAATGACGATGAACTTCGGCTTCAGGACAAGTGCCGCAGCAATGCCCACGCGCTGCTTCTGCCCGCCGCTTAATTCATGGGGATACCGCTTCAGGTAATCCGCACCGAGTCCGACCTGCTCCAGCGTCTTGAGCACGATTTCCCTTCTCTTGGCCCTGTCTGCGACACCGTGAATCACAAGCGGCTCCTCCAGCAGCCAGCCAATCGTCTTCTTTGGATTTAGTGAAGACGACGGGTCCTGGAATACGATTTGCAGCTCCCGCCTGAGCGCCTTCATTTCGTTTGCAGACAATGCGTTGATTTGCCGGTCTCGGTAATAGATGCCACCATGCGTTTCCTTCACCAGCTGCACGATCATCTGACCTGTCGTGGACTTGCCGCAGCCACTCTCGCCAACGAGTCCAAATATCTCGCCCTCTGCGATATCGAACGAGATCCCGTCAACCGCACGTACGGCATTCCGCTTTTCCAGCAGCTTCGTTTTGGGGAGGTAATAATGTTTCGTCAGCTCTTCTACCCGGATTAGTGGTTCGCTCATCCGCACAGTCTCCCTTCCACATAAAGATGACAGCGCACCCGATGACCATCCATGCCTGTATCCAGCTCGGGCGTGATCGTATGGCAAATGCCGGAAGCTCTCGGACAGCGACCTGCGAATGGACAGCCTCCTCCCCGCTCCGTAAGCGGCGGAACTCGTCCCGGGATCGTGTAGAGCGCTTGCCCTCTCTTTTCCACACTCGGCAGCGCCTGAAGCAAAGCAGCCGTATACGGGTGCTTCGGATTTTCCAAAATATCCTGAACGGGAGCGTCCTCCACGATATATCCCGCATACATCACGATGACTCGCTCACACACCTCGCGGATGACGCCCAAATCATGAGAGATGAACAGCATCGCCGTTCCCGTAGACCGATTCATCTCTCCGAGCAAGGCCAGAATTTGTGCCTGGATCGTAACGTCAAGCGCCGTTGTCGGCTCGTCTGCGATCAGTAGCTTGGGCTGGCAAATCAAGGCCATCGCGATCATCATACGCTGCATCATGCCGCCGGAGAGCCGATGCGGATATTCCCCGTAAAGCTGTTCGATCCTGGATAGTCCGACTTTTGCCATCATCTCCAAAGCCATTTGCTTTGCTTCTTTCCGCGTGACGGCTAGATGGGTCAAGGCCATTTCTGCAATTTGCTTTCCTACCGGCATGAGCGGATTGAGCGCCGTCATGGGATCCTGGAAGATCATCGCGACTTGCCTGCCTCTGGTGGAATGCCATTCTTCCCCCAACCCGGCCGACAGTGTTTTTCCTGCCAAACTGATCTGTCCCCGCGTAATCGCGGCCGACTCTGGCAAAAGACCCATGACGGACAAGGAAGTAAGACTTTTCCCGCAGCCAGATTCTCCGACAATGCCAACCCTTTCCTTTTCCCTGACCTCAAAGCTCAGTTGCCGCAACGCCGGATATTGCTTCCCTCCGATTGTAAACACCACATCCAGTTCATCGATCGCGAGCAGCGTGTTTGCCATTGTGCGTCCCTCCTAGCGCTTCTTGTCAAAGCCGTCTCTAATCCCGTCGCCAAGCAGATTGAATCCGAGAACCATCGCCGTGATGACTGCCCCTGTAATAAACACGTACCACGGCGCGTTGATAATAAAGGGTTGTGCTTCGCTCAGCATGCGGCCCCAGCTAGGATCGGGAGGCTGAACGCCCAATCCCAGATAGCTCAAACCTGCTTCGGCCAGAATCGAGCCGGAAAACCGCATGGTGGAGGCCACGATAAGCGGTGATGCCATATTGGGCAGAATATGCCGGGAAATAATGCGCAGCGAGCTCGCGCCTCTGGCTTTCGCCGCCTTTACGAAAGCGAACTCCTTGTACTGAATGAAGCCGCTGCGGGCAATTCTTGCAAACGCCGGAATGCTCATGATTCCAAGCGCGACGATCGTATTGCCGAACCCCGGACCGAATACGGAAACGAGCATGATCGCCAGCAGGATGCCGGGAAATGCCAGCATCGCGTCGATGATCCGCATCAAAATTTCGTCCATCCACCCTCCCCAATAACCAGCGATGGCACCGATCAAAAGTCCAATGACCAAGCCGATGGCGACAGAGGCGGTTCCGATCACAAAGGACGTCTGTGACCCCTCCATAATCCTGCTGAAAATGTCCCGCCCGAAATTATCCGTTCCAAACCAATGGGAGGCTTGTGGTGGCGCTAGGCGCATTGCCGTATTCATATCGTTGGGACCGTACGGGGTATAGAACAGACTTGTCACCATCAGTCCCAAGAGTAAAACAAGCAAGCAACCGCCGATCATGAACGGCTTATTGCGGACTAGCTGTTTCCATCTCATCTCGTTCACCTTTTCAATCGAATTCGCGGATCAATCACCTTGTACAGGATGTCGACGACAAAGTTGATCAAAACCACAATAATCGCAATGTAAAGCACAAGGGTTTGCAGCAGGGGCAGATCACGCGTACCAATCGAAGTAATCAGCAGATTGCCCAGCCCCGGAAGAGCAAAAACATTTTCTACAACAATGCTGCCTCCCAGCGTGTCTGCGATCAGCAAACCGACAATCGTCAGTACCGGAATCAGGGAGTTGCGCAAAATATGGCGGTACATGATGCTCTTTTCTCGCAAGCCTTTGCTTCTGGCCGTTCGCACGTAATCCATGCGAAACTGGTCCAGCAGGGTGTTGCGCAAATACCGGATCACGACCGCGATGCCTGGAATCGCAAGGGCAAGCGAAGGCAGAAACATCGATTTGAATGCCCCCACCGGATCTTCGCTCCATGGAACATAGCCGTAAGTGGGAAACAGCTTGAAGGTGACCGAGAACACCAGAATTAAAATAAATCCCAGCCAAAAAGAAGGGACCGCCAGCCCGAGCTGCGTGAAGACAGACAACAGCATGGAGGAGAGCTGACCATCCTTTCGCGCGATGTAGATGCCGAGGGGCAGACCGATTAACAAGGTCAACCCCACGGACATCACAGAAAGGGAAAGCGTAACCGGCAATCGTTCGGCCACAATGTCCGCCACCGGACGCTGATAGCGGAGCGAAGTACCGAAATCTCCGGTCACTGTGTCCGTGACCCATGACGCATAACGCTCTGCAACAGGTCGATCCAGCCCCATGGTCTTGCGCAATTCAGCGAGCTGATGCGGGTCTGCGTCCACGCCGAGCACGATCTCGGCAGGGTCACCCGGCAGGATTTGAAAGACGAGAAACGTAATGACCGAGACGAGCAAGACAGTGGAAAGTAAAGTAGCCAGCTTCCGGATGTAAAATCTCACTTCGGCACCCCTCGTTTACTTCTTGGAAAAGTACATCGCGGCGAAATCGTATTTTTGCACCGGATACATGGTGAAGCCGTGCAAATTTTCCTTCAGCGCAACGGAGCGGCTAGGGTCCATAATGTAAACAGCGGCTGCCTGCTCGGTGAGGACGGTCTGTGCTTGCTTGTACATGTCAGCTCGCTTGGTCACGTCAATTTCTGTCCGCGCGCGATTGACGATGTCATCGAACTTGGCGTTGCTGAACTTGAAGAAGTTTTTGCCATAGGTCGTCTCGTATCTGCCCAGGACTTCATGCGGATCGAGCTTACCTGTCAGACCGACGATGGTCGCTTCATACTTGGCGTTGTTGTAGACGTCTTCCAGCCAGCTGCTCCACTCGATCTGCTTAATTTGAGCGTCAATCCCTACCGCTTTAAGCTGCTCGGCAATGACCTGTGCCGTATCGACATGGAAGGCGTAGTTGGAAGGAACCGTAATCGTCAGCTTAAAGCCGTTTTCGTAGCCAGCCTCCTTGAGCAGCGCCTTCGCTTTTTGGGCATCTGGCTGATAGCGATTCTCCAATCCTTCCTGGTAGTACATTTTCATGGCCGGGCTCATATTGGACCCCAGCTTTGCCCCGTTGCCCTCTGCGACTGTCTGGATAATCACATCTTTGTCGATCGCATGGTTGATCGCCTGACGCACTCTGACATCATCCAGCGGCTTGACCGTATTGTTCAACGCCATCAACTGAACCATGTTCTGCGGACCAGAGACGATTTGGAATCCCGTTCCCAACTGCAGCGCGCCTTGCGCGGAAATGCCCGGAATCATGTCAATATCGCCGGATTGCAGAGCCAGCACGGAAGAATTCGTATCCGGCATGATTTTGAACTCTACCCGATCCAGCGCAGGCTTCCGCTCCTGATCGTAGAACTGGTCGTTTTTCTCCAGAACAAGCTGCTGGCCAGGCGCGTACGAGACGAACTGGAACGGACCTGCACCGATCGGCTTTTCACTCTGCTTTTCATAATCTTTCGGCACAATAGCCACGATGTTGGCAGCCAAGAACGCTGCGTCCTTTGCCTTGAGCTTGACCACAACCGTGGAGTCATCTGGTGTTTCAATCTTTTCGATCACAGCAAACTTCGAAGAAAGCGGCTCCTTGCCGTTTAAGCCCGACAGCTTTGCATACGAATACGCAACGTCTTCGGCAGTCAAATCCGAGCCATCGTGGAATTTGATCCCTTTCCGAATGTTGAAGGTATAGGTCAAGCCATCCTCGGAGATCTGATACGATTCTGCCACGGCAGGAACCAGCTCACTGTTCTCTCCTGCCTCGAACAACCCGTCGAATACGTTGTCCATCATCGAGCTGGTGTCTGTTGCAGCAGACAGATACGGATCAAGATTATCCGGCTCCGTCGACATCGCGACTCGTACAGTCCCTCCCTCCACTCTTTCCATAGAGCTGCTGTCTTGCGCCGGTGAGTTGCCATTTGTTGTTTGCGCAGTGCCTGACGCTGCCGGAGCAGGGGAAGCGCTGCTGCCACAGCCGGAAATGACCATCGACAATACCGCCAGTGTAGAGAAGCCTGTTACGAACGTTTTCCTGATTTTCAACATGGGAAAAACCCCTTTCCAGGTTTACATCGTGATTTTCATGTCGCCATAAGCCAAATGGATTTGTCCGTCGTACTGCCGTGCTGCTTCCTCAGCCAATTGCTGCAGGTCGCCGTAATGGGGAAAATGTGTCAGCACCAATTGTCTGACCCCAGCCAAAGCAGCAATTTCCCCCGCTTCTCCAGCCGTCAAGTGGCCGTCCATCTTTCCTTTCTGCCAATCGTAAAAGCTGCTTTCAATCAGCAGCACATCGGCATTGCGCGCAAAATCGATCAATGATTGGTAATAGCCGGTATCGCCAGAATACACAAGCGTCTTTCCGTCAGAAGACAGTCGGACCGCGCAGCAGGGTACGTCGTGAACATTCTCTGAAAATGTGAGCGTCACCGTGCCGATCTCCAGTGGCACACCAAGGCGGATCGAATGTACACGCACGTACTGAGGGAAGCAAAATGGCAAGCTGTCCGGCTCCGCACCATACACATACACATCAAGCGGCTTCGTCCGTTTGCCGATTTGGGTAAGAATCAGAATCGCAAATTCCAGGCTGTACACATCCGCGATATGATCGGCGTGTGTGTGGGTAATGATGACGGCGTCCAGTTCTTCGAGTGAGCAGTGATTTTGAAGACGAGACAGCACACCGCTGCCGCAATCCAACAAAATCCTACTCCCGCCGCATTCGACCAGGTATCCTGAGGTCGCTTCATTCTTTTCGGGGTAAGCCCCCCAACAACCGATGACTGTCACTTTCATCCAACGTTCCTTTCCCAGCTTCATTTCCACTCGAAATGATCCTGAAATTCCTTGAACATCATTTCCATCTTCTCAATATTGCTTTGCACGCGCGCTTTCTCCAAATACGAGATTTCGTTAATGATCGCACTGGCCACTGACAAGGAAGCCGTATACGAATCCAAAAACCCGGTCGATTTACCAGAAGCCAGCAGCGTCAGATCCGCGAGCTTCGCGAATGGTGACAGCTCGGAATCCGTAAGTGCAATGACCCTCGCTCCCTCTTCCTTGGCGAGTGCAGCCACCTTTAGCGTCCGGGAGCAATACCGCGGAAAGCCACAGGCAAACACTGTATCATTCGGCTTTATGTAGGTCGCGTATTCCGCAACACCTCCTTGCGGGATCAATTCGCAGTTGCCCAGCATGTACTTCAGGACAAAGCTCAGGTACGAGGTGACCGACAAGCCCATCCGCCATCCCACAACCCAGATGCGATCCGCTTCCAGCAGCATGCGAGCAGCTTGATGGATGTGCAGCTTGTTCGAACGCGCCATCGTCTCATGCAGGTTATCGATCTCTTGCTGAAAATGCTTCTCCAGCCAGGAATCCTCCTGATGGCTCGTAGACAGCATGAAATTTCTCACAGCTCGCTGATCCTTCAGTACAAATTGCCGCAGGTCCTGAAGCATAGCGGAGAAGCTGGCATAGGAAAGGGCTTGCGCCAGGCGATGGACCGTCGCTTCGCTAACCCCTGAATGTCTGGCGATCTTGTGCGCCGACTGCATGACAGCATCCTGCATGTTGGTTTGAATATAATGAGCGGCTTTTTTCTGGCCGGCACTCAAGGAGTCAAAATGCTCCTGTATTCTTTCTACAAACGTCATTGCAATTCTCTCCTGTTAATTGACCTCACGCTGCTGCTGCGGATGACCGAGGTAGTCTGCCACATCTTGAATGCCGCGAATAACCGGCTGATACGTCAATTCTTCTACACCGCAATTTCCGTATGGATTAATGAGCAGGCAGTGCATGCCGACCTTTTGGCAGCCAATTACATCGTCGTAGTAGTTGTCCCCGATATACAGCGATTGATTGGATGTCACGTTTCCTTTTTCCATCGCCAGCCGGAAGATGCCCGGATCAGGCTTTTCCAGCCCTACTTCCGAGGAGATGACGATTTCATCCAGCACCTCGTCCAGCCCGTTTTTTTTCAGCACCTGCCTGGCCGTTTGATCCCAGTTGGAAATCAAGCCGAGCTGATAGCCGAGATTTTTCAGCCCCTGCAGCGTCTCTTTTGCCCCTTCGTAAGCTGTCCACTGCAACGGGTATTCGCTGGCCCTCTGCCGATACACCTGAACCACATCCTCGATCGGAAGAGAAAGCCGCAGCTTGTAGTTCAACGCACCGACATACCAAGGAAGAAACGCTCTGCTATCTTTTCCCAAGACACCTTGGTACTCTCGCATAAACAGCTTGTCTGTCCGATGGTAGGCAAGCGCGATTTCCTCCACACTGCGGTATACGTCAAAATCCTCCAGCACCTTTTGATAGACCTCTTCCCTGTTCATCCTTACCAGCGTGTATCCAAGATCGAACCATATAAATCGAATCATGCTGTATAACCTCTCTTTCGTAGGATTTCCTTCATATCTTCGGTTGTGATTTATTTCCTTCAAAGCCATCATAGAGAACGAGTATGAGTCCAGCATTAACGCAAATTGTTGAATTCGTAAATTTCTGTGATTGGGATGTTCACAATAAAAAAAGGCTGGTTGTCCAGCCATTCAAATAAAAAAGGGCTATCCCCGATTGTCTGATCATGACAATGGGTGAGCCCTTCGTTTTACCCGTTTCTATTCAGTAGGTTGGCCGGATTGTTGCGCAGACTTCGCAGCAGATTGCTGGTTTTGACGGCGTACTTCCGACACGTTCGTCTCGCTCGCAAATTCAGTTGCAGCAGCGTTTTGAGCTTGCTGTTGCGCTTGTTGTTGAGCTTGTCTCATCGCTTGTTTGTTTTGCTTAGCCATTGTTCCAACTCACCTCCTCGATGTCACTGTATATAATTTGCACCATGAGCATGTGCCTTATCCTGCCCTTTTTTTTCCACAATCCCACTTGCCTTTTGCTTGGTACGGCTCATGGGCCAAGCAGGGCAAAGTGTTGGAGCTAGAGGGTTTTTATCTGAAAAAGGAGAAATACTCTTATGGAGTACGACATCAGGAAAGGAGGAAGGGAAAATGGCGCAAAACGTGATTGTGTACACGCAGACCACCTGCGGTCCTTGCCAAGAGGAGAAAATGTGGTTGAACCAACACAATATCCCCTTTGAGGACAGAGATATCCGCAAGAACGAAGCATATTTCCAGGAAGCAATCAATCTCGGAGCCAGCATGACACCCGTAACATGGATTAAAAAAGAAAACGGTGAAGAAGTTGTCATTCATGGATTCGATAAAGAACAAATAAAAAAAGCGCTGGATCTCTCGTGATCCAACGCTTTCCGACTCAGCCGAACGAGGGAGCGCTTTCGGCTGATTTTTGTTTGACGACCGTTGACATATCTGGCAAGCTCGATAAAATTTGTTTGACTTGCGGGGAGCACTCTGAGTTGACGGAGTAAAACACCCAAGGTCCTTTTCTTCGCTCTTTCACCAGTCCATGTGTCTTTAACTTTGCCAGGTGCTGGGAGACAGATGGCTGGGACGTCTGCAGAATCTCCACGAGATCACGGACACAAAGAGACTGTGCCTGCAAGAGAGCCATGATCGTCAAGCGAGTCTTGTCGCCAAGCAGCTTGTAAACCTCCGACAAAAGCAAAACCTGCATCAAATCCGCTTCCATATGAACCCACCTTTGCCTTGCGTTGCATATCTGACTCTCAGTATACTATACGCCATATTAGTAGGGGAAGATAGGTTCACGAAACTTCCATAAGAATCCATAAACCATATTGCTGTTTTCGTGGAGAAAAAATCTTGGTGCGTAAGGGCAGATCGCGTATAAAATCCCTTTTTGGAGAAAGTGAACAAGCTATACTTCACGAAGTTGCATGGCTTCGATCAGCTTGTCGGCCGTCCGCGCAGCTAACGCCATCACTGTGTTTGTCGGATTGGCCCCCCCGGAAGTGACGAAGGTGGACGCTCCTGCAATAAAAAGATTGGGAATATCGTGTGTCTGTCCGTACTCATTGACAACAGACGTCTGCGGGTCCCTCCCCATTCGACATCCCCCCATCAAATGAGCGGTATCCGAAACCACATGCTCAGGCGTTCCCCCCATTGCCCCGATCAGCCGATTCATTTCACCAATCGCGTGCTTGTAGAGCTTCCTATCATTTTCCTGATAGCTGAAGCTCACCTTCGGAATCGGCATCCCGTACTCGTCCTTCAAGCCGCTCAGTGTAACGGCATTTTCCGGGTGTGGAAGTACTTCTCCAACCAATGTAATGCGGGCGTACATATTGTAATCCAGCATGGCTTCACGCAGCTGTTGCCCCCACAAAAACGTGCCGTCCTCCCGCTCTGCCGCGATGGCCCCCGCCATGGATACAGGTCTTGACCCGTGCGCACTCAAGGTGTATCCCCTAGCAAATCCCCGATCCCGGTCCGTTTCATAATAATGCTGAGTCAATGCAAGCACAGGAGTTCCCTTGTACAAGCGCACCTCTTCCGGAAGACGTCCGTACACGTCGTGACTGGAGTGTGGCATGATGGCCTTGCCTACCCATCCGCTGGAATTGGCCAATCCGTCCGGAAAGTGAGGCGTTGCGGAATGGAGAAGCAAGCGGGGAGTTTCGACGACAAATCCTGCGAGGATCACTACCCGCGCCTTTTGTCGGTAAGTCAGTCCATGATGCGAAAATACAACACCGCTCACCCGGCTTCCATTCATCAGAATCTCCGTCACCATGCAGTCAGACAACACTTCCGCCCCTGCCTGAATGGCTTTGGGGATGTGATGAATCAACCCGCTGTACTTGGCATTTGGCATGCATCCCTGATTGCAAAAGCCGCGATTGATGCAGGGCGGACGCCCGTCGAACGGGCCAGATAATATCGCCAGAGGTGCAACGACACTTTCCATCCCCAGCTTTTCACAAGCTTCGCGGAAGAGCTGTGCATTGGCGCTGATCGGCTCCCGTACCGGGTAAGGATACGGCCCCTGAAACGCTCCCCAGGGAAAATGATCTGGACCGGAGACAGCGATTTCCCGCTCGATTTTGTCATAATAAGGAGCCAGATCCTGATAGCGAATCGGCCAATCCTCACCGACCCCATCTATGGTTCTGGTCATAAAATCGCTCTCGTGCAGGCGCAAAAAAACACCCGTGAAATGCACCGTGCCGCCACCAACACCGCGACCTGAGTTGTTATGTCCAAGGCGAAGCGGATCTTGACCATCAACCAGGCGCGTCTCCTGCCAGCCCAATCTGCGCATGGCGAGCTCGTCGCTTGCAAAATCAAGCTGCGGATTCCAATATGGACCTGCTTCAATGACGACGACCTTGAGCCCGGCTTGTGCCAGCTCATGCGCCAAAACACCCCCAGCCGCACCTGCTCCGACAATACAGACGTCGGCCCCATCCTGATACTTTCGCTGACTCATTTGATTCGAATGATGTCCATCGTAGTGAACACTGTGATGCGTCAATTCGCTGTCATTTGTCATCCGCTTTCGCCTCCCAGGGATCTGTCAGCCCTTTTTCTACACGCACATACCCGCGCGGATAAGCTGGACCACCATACCCGATATCCGACCAGACCAGCGGGTGAGAATAGTAGGCATCTACGGCGTCACGCAGGAAACGTTTGAAAAAATCAACTGGTGAAAGCTGTGACCACTCCTCCTTGGCCTTGGTCCTCCCTGCCGCTATTTCCTGCAGAATAGCTTGCTGCTCTTCTTTTTTCAGCGCTACGTACCCCGTTCCGTATCTGGCTTGACTCTCCGCTTCGATACCGGCAAGACCCCAGCGATACAATTGCTTTTTCGGAGGCACCCCTACCTTTCGCTGTGCCTCTCCGATAGGACTTGCCAACGTTTCGTCGAGATGCTGCGTGACGAATGTCAGTACCTCCAGACGATGATCGTTCACCAGCTCACTTGCCGCGGTCTGTACCAGCAGTCCTTCTGAATGGCTAAAAAACTGATAGGCAACCTGAGGCGAGCGCCTGGAGCCTACGACCTGCTTCGTGTGATCGTCCCAATGCGTATGCTCTGCCCACACGTCATAAGCAGGATAGCGACTATTTTTGCTCATATCCGATCACCCCCAGAACAGGGCGATGAGCCCCAATGCGGAGAGCGCCGTCATAAACAAAGGCAGGATGACAGGTGGTCCGACAAGAAAGTTCTGGCTTTGTCCGTAACCGCCTACTCGTTGTCCCACTCCCACTGTATGCAAATAGGCTCCGTATACCCCTCCAGCTATCCCCATCAGCATCCACAGGGCAAATACCCAGCGCAGCCAGCCTGCGTTGTAGAAGGACAAGACAATGGCGGTAACAGCAAACAAAGGAAGCTCAATAACAGGCAGCCACATGGCCCAGTGTCGAAAATTTTGCCGCGAATGAAAAAGGGTGACCTGTACCGCTAACAGCGCAAACGCAATCCCTGCAAACAAGATCAGCACGCGTTCAATCGGCCATCCATGCCACATGGAAACATCCTCCTTTTATGGTGCGATGCGCCTATTTTCTCCGCGTGCTGAGTGTCCTATTCTGTTTTTTGTACGGATAGAGGGAATTTCTCCTCTTCTTTGCATCGATCTTTTCCTACACGCAAAAAAAGAGCCATTCCTCAGTCAGCTCGAGACCTCTGGAATAACTCTGCTTCATGCCAGTATGCGATTAGCCAAAACGTCCCGTAATGTAATCCTCGGTTCGTTTGTCAGATGGATTCTGAAAGATTGTCGGTGTTTGATCGACCTCGACCAGCACACCATTGAGGAAAAACGCGGTTTTGTCAGAAATGCGCGCAGCCTGCTGCATATTGTGCGTCACAATGACAATCGTATATGTCGATTTCAATTCTTCCAACAGTTCTTCGATTTTTGCCGTAGAAATCGGGTCGAGTGCGGAAGTCGGCTCGTCCATCAGGAGAATCTGCGGCTGAACGGCCAGTGCGCGTGCAATGCAAAGACGTTGCTGCTGTCCCCCGGAAAGTCCTGTCGCCGGTTTTTTCAGAACATCCTTCACCTCGTCCCAGAGAGCTGCTGCCTTCAGGCTGGACTCCACGATTTCATCAAGCTTGCTGCGATCACTCATTCCGTGCAGCTTGGGACCGTAAGTAATATTGTCGTAAATGCTTTTCGGAAAAGGATTAGGGTGCTGAAACACCATTCCGATATTTTTTCGCAGCCTTTCCACATCGACCTGGGAACTGTAGATATCCTCGTCAAATACTTTTACCGATCCGGTAATTTTTGTATGGGCAATGGAATCGTTCATTCGATTCAACGTACGTAAAAAAGTCGATTTCCCACAACCTGATGGTCCGATCAGCGCTGTGATGGCATGGGAGTCGACATCCAGGTTGATGTCATAGAGGGCCTGCTGCTTACCGTAGAAGAGATTAAGCTCTCGCACCGAAATGACACTCATACGGTTCTCGCTCCTTCGTTGTCGCTTAGAATTTGCTCTCGCTACTCCACTATAGCGGCGAAATATGGTGTTTCCGTATGGAGAATATTAAGTTTTGATAAAGTTTTTCCGAAAGTTTAAGATCAGGTAAATGTTGGCGTCCATCTATCGACCTTCCTCTTACTGACTCCTACAATAAAGGCTGAAGACAGGTATTGTCATGAATAAGGGAGAGCTGATGATGCCCCAAACAAAGAAATCATCCATTCATTATCGTTCTATTTTTACCAGGCTGTTCTTCGGCATCTTGGCTATGGTGGTCGGCATGATGGTGACCGCAGGCTTCTTCATCGGCAATCAATCCGATGCCATGCTCCACGAGAAATCCAGACAGCAACTCTCTCAAGCAGCTCACTCCACGCTAGCAGAAGCCAGCAATCGCGTTCATTCGATCGTTGTAACACTGCAATCCTTTGCTTCCACCTACAAAAACAGCAAAGTGTCAAACAGTCAGGTATTTGGCATTTTTACAGATCTTGCGGCTCAGCATCCCACCATTTCGGAGCTGCAGCTGGCTACCGCAGACGGGAAATACGTGACATTTCCCAGCTCGCCCATTGATGCCTATGATCCGCGGGAATCGGAGTGGTATTCACAAGCATTGGCGTTGTCTCAGCAGCCTGCCTATGTTTCGGATGTCTTTCAATTCTCCGAGACTGAGTTTCCCAAGATCGCCGTGTCAGTGCCCCTCTTCACAGAGGACGGTGACACCGCCGGGGTTGTCGTCGCTTTTGTCTCGGTTCCCAAGCTGAGCGAATTCATCGGAACCATCAAGATTGGGCAGACCGGCTACGCCATGATTGTCGACCAAAAGGGGACACTAGTCGCCCATCCGGATAAAAACTATGCGCTGCAACGCCCTTCTCTGGATCAGCTGCCAGTCGTCCAGGAAGTGATGGCAGAAAAATCGGGCATCGATCTGCTCACTCTGGATCAGGCGGATTACCTCGCCGCGTATCAGTACGACCCATGGCTCCGTTGGGGAATCATCGTCACCCAGGGGGTGTCCGAGGTCGAACGAGAGGTAGAGCTATTGCAGCTCACGATTCTCACTGTCTCTTTGATTGGACTCGCTGCACTTGCCGTGCTGCTCTTTGGCTTCGTCCGCAAAATCGTCAATCCGATCAAAGAAGTGCAGCAAAAAATGACCGCCTTCAGCAACGGCAATCTTTCCTTATCCATGCAGGTACAAACCAATGACGAGCTGCGCCAATTGGCTGACAGCTTCAATCGGATGACCGGACAGATTGGTTCGATCATTAGCAAGATTCAGCACGTCATCTCGGATGTCAAACAGGTGGCCAAGCATGTAGAAGCGGGTTCTCGCCGCTCCCACGATGTGCAAAGCGAAGTCGTACACGTCACCGAGCAGTTGTCCCACGAGATGGACGAACAGCAAACGCAAATTACAGAGATTCACACGCATGTAAACGGAATCACCCAGGAGATGAATCGGATCACCAGTCTGATGCAGACCGCAGTGGGGCAAAATCTGGAGTCGCGGCAGCAAACCTCCAGCGCATCAGACTCCATCCAGCAATTGCAGGTTGAAATGGTGAAAATATCAGAGGATATGCGCACGTCACTCCTTGCTGTATCTGCCATGAAGGAAAGCATGCTGGATATTAGCGATATATCCGGCATGATTCTGGACATTTCCAAACGAACCAAGCTCTTGTCCCTCAATGCACGTATAGAGGCATCACGAGCCGGACAAGCGGGGCTGGGATTTGGCGTAGTTGCGGACGAAATCGGACTGCTCAGTGCACAAACCGAAACGGCTACTTCCCGCATCCAGCAGGTGATTGCGGAAGGCGAAAAGCGCATGGAGCATGTCTCCCACTGCATGCAGACGACGGATACAGCCACGCTGGAGGCCATCCAAACCCTGCAGCAGGCTACCGAAACCTTCACGAATACCGTGCAAATCAGCGATACGCTCACGGGTCAATTTCAGGCAATCGATCAGCTCTCTACCCACATTCACCAGCATAGCCAATTGATTCTGGAACGTGTCGATGCGCTATCCGCATCTGCTTTGGAAGTCATCGGCGGCATGCAGCAAGCCGTAGCCTCCAATCAGGAAAGCCTGTCGTACTCCCAGCAATTTCTCCACGATTCCGGCAAGCTCACCTTTATTGTAGAAGATCTGGAGCAGGAGATTCGCTTCTTCCAGACGACAAAAACGCCCTCTGCATAAGAGGGCTTTTATGTTCGATATCAACCAAAGATCGTCATTTCCCGATGATGGATATCTAACACTTCAATCTTCACAATGCCACCAAGATGATGCGACACTAAATCAGACAATTCTTTCAAGGCCATATGAAACTCATCGCTTCTTGTTTCATCGATTAATTCCATACAGAGAAATGCATTTTTCGTATTTTCTGTTAGCATTGTCCTCTGGGCTTCACGCCAGTTCCTTATAAACAATTTCCCCTGCATATGGAGGAGCATTTTCTTCACTTCCCAATGGAATAAACGGTTCGCTGCCATTTGCCAGCGTAAGCCGGATATCGCCTGCAAACGTGTCGATATCCTCCCCACCACACGGAAGAGCGTAGCGCAATGAGATGGAATTGTAAATGTCGACAAGCGGGTTTATTGTTCCGATCTGATTGCCATTTTTCACTCTTTTTAATAAAGCTTCAATGGAACACCTTGCCCCTTTCTTTGTCTTGAACTTCTGAAAAGCTTCTCGCCAAACGGATATCACTGGATTGCTGCTGAAATCCTCCATACTTAAAAATGCATGGGCTTCTTTCTCTGCCTCCTGCATCAGCTTCTCGTAGATTTCAACGTCCCTGATCGAATTATCAATCCCCCGGCAAATGACAGTGCCTATTTTGGCATGAGGGAATAACGACCAAAAATCATCTTCAATGATAAATCTAGTCATACCATATCTCTCCATTTCATCCTCACATTTATGTTTTGGAGGGGCTCGCAAAGGCGGAGAATACCCCTAACACAATATAAAAATAACCAGTAATCCGACTCTGCAGTTTTGAGCTCGCTTTCCTACCCAGAATCCACTTTCTCATACTTGCTGCAAGAATGGCATACAGACCATCACTAATAAAAGCCAGCATAATAAAAATCGACCCTAAAAGCAAAAATTGTACGGCGACTGATCCAGCAGTAGGTGTAATGAATTGCGGAAAGAAGGCTAAAAAAAAGAGTGCTGTCTTCGGATTCATGACTTATACTTCTTGCCATAATATAGAACACAGCTGGTCCAGGTATGATTAATAATGTTGCAGCAGCTATTACAAATAGCCAAATCGTTGAAAACTCCATAGCATGCACCAAACCTCCTCAACAGCAGATATCCTTTACACGGTATGATATATTTCAAACTGACATTAAAAAAGGTACAATACTGAAAAAATGCACATGTCAGGGAGATAAAACATGATAACCACCATTTTTGCATTTACGAATAGCTCCCCCAAATACAAACAAATCTACGAGCATTTCAAATCATTCTGTAAAGCTCTTGAAAAAGGCTTGGTTAAACGAGTCCGTCGTCTTTTAGCACTTTATCGCACTTACACTTTCCGAACGTACCAAAAAGGCTGTCGATCCATTTGTCGACAGCCTTTCCGATTCAGCTACTCAAAAATCAGCCAAAACGCCCACTGATATACGCTTCGGTTTTCTCGTGGTCAGGAGAGGTAAACATTTTCGAGGTATCATTGTATTCCACCAGCTCCCCCAACAGGAAAAAGGCGGTTTTTTCAGAGACACGCGCTGCCTGGTGCAGGTTATGCGTGACGATCACAATCGTGTACTCATCCTTTAACGTCATCACCAGCTCTTCGATTTTCATCGTAGAGATCGGGTCGAGTGCCGAAGCTGGTTCGTCGAGCAGCAGGACAGTCGGCTGCATGGCGATTGCCCTGGCGATGCAAAGCCGCTGCTGCTGACCACCAGATAGGGAGAGCGCGGACTCACGCAGCCGATCCTTGACTTCATCCCACAGCGCAGCCTTGCGCAAGCTCTCCTCCACCACTTCATCGAGCTTTCGATTATCGGTCAAACCGTGAAAACGCGGAGCAAAAGCAATGTTTTCATAAATCGACTTGAAAAATGGATTGGCACGCTGAAAAACCATTCCTACTACTTGACGCAACCCCTCAATATTCACGTTCGGACTGTTGATATCTGTTCCATCGACCGTGATGGACCCTGTCACACGGCAGGAAGGAACCAGGTCATTCATACGATTCATGCTGCGCAGCAGCGTAGACTTTCCACAGCCGGAGGGTCCGATGAAAGCAGTGACCGAATTGCGTTTAATATCCATATTGATATTGGACACCGCACGTTTTTCTCCATAATAGACGGAGACATCGCGCGTCCGAATGATTGTCTCTTCCGAGGTACTTACCGTCATGACTCCCACCCTTTCCTAGTTTGATCCTGAAGTCATCTTTTTGTAGATCCACGTACCAAACCAGCGTGCCGAAAGATTGAAAATCAGCACGGCGATAATCAGAACAGCAGCAGCGCCATCGGCTACGTCGCGTGCATCCGGCGCCAAGCCTTCGCTGTTTACCTTCCAGATATGCACCGCCAGCGTTTCCGCAGGACGGAATGGATTTAACGGAGATGTAGGACTGTTCAGGGCAAAATTCGTAAAGTCCAGGTTAGGTGAAGACATTCCAGCTGTAAACAAGAGTGCTGCCGCTTCCCCGAATACACGTCCGGCGGCAAGAATCGTTCCGGTGAGAATCCCCGGTAGAGCTGCCGGCAGGATGACGGATACAATCGTGCGCCATTTGGTAATCCCCAGGGCCAAGCTGGCTTCTTTTTGGCTGCGCGGCACATTGCGGATAGCATCCTCCGTTACGCGCACCAGCAAAGGCAGGTTAAAGACGGTCAAAGCTAATGCACCAGAAAACAGGGTGTAGCCCCATCCAGTCATATTCACGAACACCAAGAGTCCAAACAAACCCACGACAATGGAAGGCAGTGAGGACAACACTTCTATACTCATCCGGATAAACTGCGTAAACTTGTTATCCGGTGCATATTCAGCCATATAAATTCCTGCTCCAAGGCCAAGCGGTACCGCGATCAGCATCGTCAGAACAAGCAGATACAAAGAGTTGAACAGCTGCGGTCCAACCCCGCCGCCTGCGTTGACGATATCGGGTGGTGAGGTGAGAAAATCCAGATTCAGCTTATGCCAGCCTTGAGTCAGGATAAACCCGAGCAAGCCTACCAGCGTACCGATGATCAGAACAGCAATCAGGGTCAAGATGACTGTCGCTGCGCGATCCATGATTTTCGCTCTCATTTGTTCACCAGCCCTTTTCTACCGATAATCCGCAAGATCATGATGAAGACGAACGACATCAACAAGAGCAGCAGCGCCATCGACCACAGCGCATTATTGTAAGGGGTTCCCTGAATCGTATTCCCCATGTTCAGGGTAATACCGCTTGTCAATGTACTGATCGGATCAAGCAGACTGCCCGGTAGCTTGGTTGTGTTCCCGATGACCATCTGGACAGCAAGTGCTTCGCCAAAGGCACGGGCCATTCCCAATACAATAGCGGTGAGGCATCCTGGCAATGAAGAGTGAAGGACGACGTTCCAGATCGTCTGCCAGCGGGTCGCTCCGAGCGCGAGCGAAGCATTGCGCAAATCCTGCGGCACCGCAGCAATCGCATCGGCTGCCACGCTGGTGATGGTAGGCAGGATCATCAAAGCAAGAACAAGTCCCCCTGCCAGCAAGCTAAAGCCCAGCACATCAAATTGCTCACGGATAAACGGAACGAGCAGGGTTAGTCCCACATAGCCGTATACGACGGATGGAATCCCTACCAAAAGTTCAATAACAGGCTTCAGTACTTTCTTCCCGAAGTTGGGAAACAGCTCAACCATGAAAATAGCCGCACCAATTCCCAGCGGCGCAGCGATCAAAGCTGCCAGGGTCGTCACGAGAAAAGAACCGAGAATGAACGGGAAAACACCGTAGATTGCAGGTTCACCCTCAGGGTCCCATTTGATTTGAGTCAAAAATTCGGTGATGCTGACACCATTTACAAAAAAGGTGGACAATCCTTTTGAAGCAATGAAATACGTAATCGACAAGACCACTACGATCAGCAAAGCCGCACATACCGTTGCGATGACCTTGCCTGTCACATTTTCCGTCCATTGACGTTTGTTATAACTCAGCATTTTGCGCGCAATCCCGGATTGACGCTCAGTGTCAGAACGATGGCTCATGATCTCCTCCTTGAAAAAACGGGCTAAGCAAGCAGCAAAATGAGGGGTAAGCGCCCCCCACCCCTCATTTCGCTTCTACCGCTTGCGTGCTGTTTATTTTTGCGTTACGCTTCCGTCTGCACCGCGATCTACTTTCATGTCTGTGATAGGCAAGAAGCCCAGATCAGTAACGGTTTTCTTTTGTACTTCTTCAGTCAGCATGAACTCGAGGAAAGCTTTTGCGCTTCCAGTCGGCTCACCTTTGGTGTACATGTGTTGATACGCCCATACTGGGTATTTGTTCGTAGCGATGTTTTCGCCGTTTGCTTCCACGCCATCGAGTTTCAACGCTTTTACAGAATCATTGATGTAGGACAGCGCCAGGTATCCAATCGCACCAGGTGTTTCAGAGATGATTTTGCGTACAGTACCCGAGGAATCCTCTGTGATGCCTTCTGCTTCTTCTGTTCCATCAAGTGCGAATTTGCTGAAGGTTGCGCGAGTACCAGAGGATTTTGGACGGTTAACCAGTGTTACCTTTTGATCTGGACCGCCAACCTCTTTCCAGTTGGTCACTTTACCACTGAAGATATCGATCAGTTGTTGTTTTGTCAGGTTATCAATGTTGATTTCTGGATTCACAACTGCAGCCATACCGACAACTGCGATTTTGTGGTCTACCAGCTCAGCAGCAGGAATGTCTTTTTTCTCTTCTGCAAAAATATCAGAGTTACCGATTGTAGCAGCGCCGCTCGCTACTTGGCTCAAGCCGGTACCGCTACCGCCACCTTGAACTTGAATTTGCAGGCCTTGATTCTTCGCCATGAAGTCTTTTGCTGCTTGTTCAATCAATGGTTGCATAGCAGTAGATCCAACCGCTGTGATCGGTTCATTGCTAGTTTGTTCAGTCCCTGCGTTACCAGAGTTCGCTTCCGGAGCTGGAGTCGCTGTACCAGATTGCTGTTGTGGTTGCGTCGGAGCTGCACTATTACTCCCACAGCCTGCGAGCAATGCGCCCACAACGGTCAGTGCCATAAACATTTTGCTGAGTTTTTTCATTGGATGAAAATCCTCCCCATTAAAGTAGAGTTTTTTTTGGTCTTTTCACTTACAAAGTTTACAGCGCGAATGTTGTTGTATTGTGTTGTGATTGTTAAGCTTTCTTAAAGATCGTCCTGATTTCGCTTATGAAAAAACCAAAATAGGGGCAACTTACTACTATTCTTGGGCTAGGGTGGTGGTAGGATGGATAAATTGTTCTTGATTCTGGTCATCATTGGAGCTATTAACTGGGGATTGATCGGGCTCTTTCAGTTCGACCTGGTCGCCACGCTGTTTGGCGGCAATTATTCGATTGTAAGCCGAATTGTCTATACGATTGTAGGTCTGGCAGGTATTTACTCCATCAAGTTCCTATTCAGCGAACGTGAGCCCGCCTAAGAAAACCCAGAGCGAAGCTCTGGGCCTTTTTGCGTTAGAGGATATCCGAAAGTTTGTACTCGTATCCAT
>NZ_JAFLPN010000040.1:0-32418 GCF_029870785.1 Brevibacillus sp. AY1 | reverse complement strand
TTGAGTTTGCTCTATCATAGAAAGGACACCTCTCCTGTATGGTAGTGATTCCTCGACACTTTCACTTTACCAAAAGGAGTGGTGTTTTTCTATTTTTCAAGGAGCATTCTAAAATCGGCTTTAAACTAGTTGTACCAAGGGAATACTCTCATTTTCGCTCTGCGAAAGTTGAGTTAATAACTTCTTTGAAAGTGGGTTTAATTTTATTCATAACCCATCCACTTCGTGACGAGAAATTCGCTCGCTTGTTTACTGCAGTTTGCACATGATAAGTGGCCGGGAAGGGAGTTAATGGAGGAAGCAAATGGAGGACGTTAATAGAGATGAAGCAAATCGTAGAGTTCCTTATGAATTCCGATCAAATGGATATTGGACTGGCTGTCGTTGATTCAGAAGCCAGAATTTTATGGTTAAATACAACCATGAACACATGGTACTCAGTAACCCCCGAAGAAGAATTCCCTGCACACTCGGCAATACAAGCGATCGTGGGGCAAGTATTGCAGGATAAAAAGAATTACCCGGGAGTACTCGTACAAGAGAAGTTAGATGGCAAAGTGCGATCCATGATCGCCTATGTATACCCTCAGTTAAAAGGGGAATGTTTTGTTCTAATGGCCGATATCCAAGATTTTCAACAGTACGTGCAAATTCAATGTGAGAAAGAAAGAAGGGAAACGATTGGGCATATGGCGGCGGGCACAGCCAATATCATTTTAAATCCTTTAGCGGTAATCAAAGGGACGCTTCAACTTCTGGAAAAAAGTTCGAAGGATCATGTTTCCGTTTTGCAATTTGCGGCATCTCTGCCTCATCAGAAAATGACAGGATACTTTAAGCTGCTCGATGAGCAAATTCAGACGATCGACAAAGCGTTGCAGCGGTTTTTGCTCTTTGGGAAACCTTTTGAATGGAAATTTGCTCCTGTTTCTGTCCTTTCGTTTATGCAAGAATGGGTCCCCGATATACAGGTTCAAGCGTTGGAGAAAACAGTACGTTTCGCTCTGGAATATCCGGAGCGAAACGGTTTTGTGTTTGGACACCCCAAGTTGCTGCGAGCGGCGCTGCAAGAAATCATTGACAACGCATTAGATGCAAGTCCCCCAGGTTCTGTCTTAACGCTCCGAATAAACATTACGGATAATCATATCCACATCATTGTTCGCGATCAAGGAGCAGGAATTCCAAAAGATCTGCAGTCCCGAATCATCCTACCGTTTATTACAAGTAAACCGGACGCTATCGGATTTGGGCTTAGTTTCAGTCATGCTATGATCGCAAAAATGGGGGGCTCTTTGAATTTCGAAAGCTCGGAGGTCGGCACAAATGTTATCGTTCAATTACCGACATTTACGGGAACAACTTAAAATTGTCGGTAACATTGCTGTAAATGCCAATGGCTACACAACAAACCCTCAAAAATTTTTTTCGGGGGCTATTGCCGGGAGTTTCTGACCAAAGGCATATTCCAATTCAACTATGCAGGGTAGCAAAGAATAATATTTTCCGAAGAGTACAAAATAAAGCTGAAAAAAAGATAATGTGACAATGGAGGAACTTACATGCCGCTCATTCCTTGGGATTCGTTTCGCAATACCGATCTATGGAGAAGGGATTTGGAAAAAATTTTTAACGAAGGTTTTCCTGAAATAGGCGCGCGTCTGGGATTTGCTACCCCTCGTATTGATGTATTTGAGACTGAACATGAAGTGATTGCTTCTTGTGAAATCCCTGGTTTGGATAAAAAAGAAGACCTTCATATCGATGTGGATGAAAACATGCTTACAATTAGTGGGACCATAAAGCAAGCGAATGAAGTGAAGCAGGAACAAATACATCGCAAAGAACGGTTTGTCGGACGGTTCCAACGGTCGGTGTCTTTGCCATCACGCGTTCAAACGGAAGGAACGACAGCAACGTATCGCAACGGTGTCCTTGAAGTTCGCATGCCGAAATTAAAAGCCGATACCCAACGGCAAATTGATGTGCAGTTTCATTAAAATGAATGCAGTTTCATTAAAATGAATTGTGAGATCACAATATAGGCGTTACATGAAAAATGGGCGCTTGCACATAATAAGCTTTGGGGGATGAAGTCCTACCATATTGAAGGAGGTCAAAAATCGTGTATCAACAAAACCTTTCACAGCAAGCAAGCCAATGCGCGCAGATTATTCAACAGTTGATCCAGCAAACCCAGCAATCGAGCAACATGTATCAACAAATGTTGCAACAGGAGCAGCAAAACGCCGCCCAACTGGATCAGCTGGCCCAGAAAGAACGTCAAGCGGTTCAAACCATTCAATCTGTTCTGCAAGGACATCAAACTGCCATACAGCAGATGCAGCAGGCGATGCAAATTTGTTCTCAGCTTCAACAAACAGCGCAACAACAAGCCGGCGTGCAGAATGCGGGCTGGCCAATGGCTCAGAGCTGGCAGAATCAGAATTTGCAGCCACGGCAGTATCAATAAAACAGCAAGTGAAAAAACGATCGCTTTCTTTAAAAAGAAGGCGGTCGTTTTTTCACTTGACGATGCGTATACCCAAAAACCATTCCCAAGATAAGGCGCGCTGGTTTGCTCGGGATGCTGAAGGCGCTAGGCGAGGCAGAGGTGCAAGTCTCGTTCGGCATGCTGCTGAACCTCTTGCGTGGCATTTGCGACTATTTGCAAAGAAAATCGGCGACCTGACAAGCAGGCTGCGCGAGATTTGGGAGGATACAGGCATGGCAACTGCAAAATTTCGCGAGGAGCGGAAATCGTGATCAGCGTATGCGAGGTTTGCGGGGCTGAAGAGCGGGAGGATACGGAGGCGGCAGCGGAAGGCAGTGTATCCGACACCATTCTTCATTTTTGCGAGTCGTGCCGTGCGGATCGGCAGCAGTACACCGGCGGTACAGCTGCGGATCATTTGCTGCACTAGCCGGGATCTCCTTCCGGTTTTGTTTATGGATGGACTAGAAGTCCTTGAATTGCGGTTCTTCGTTTTCGATCTGCTGAACACGGGCGTTTATCTGATCGGCGATTTGCTGGGTTTGCTTCGCAGCTTGCTCGAACATAGTCTTCGCTTCCTGGTTTTGCGTGTTCAGCGCGAATTGTTCCAGACTAGCCTGGGCGCTTTTCAGCGAAGCCAGGCAAGTTTTGACCTGAGTAGCTACAGTCATTGTCGAATCCCTCCTTTCCTGATTAACCTCTCATATAAGATAAGATGTCTTTTTCAGCTGCAAAATATGACTCCGGACAATCATAAATAAATACTATGGAAAAATTGCACAAGAAGAAAGGGAGTCTTCCATGCCGGGTTGGTCGTTTATCGTATTTCGTTCCCTGGGCGCGGTAGTGATGCTGTTTGTCCTCACGCGTATTTTGGGAAAGAAGCAAATTTCACAGCTGACTTTTTTCGAGTACATTACTGGCATTACGCTTGGCGAAGTAGCCGGATTCATGTCCACGGATATCGAGGGGCATTACGTGTATGGTATGATTGCCATTTTCATCTGGTTTTTCGTTCCATTCGTTGCCGAACTCCTTACGTTAAAAAGCAAGACGCTTCGGGAGTGGTTGGAAGGCAAGGGGAGGGTCGTCATTAAAGACGGTAAAGTTCTTGAGGATAACTTGAAAAAGGAACGTTATACCGCCGATGAACTGATGGAGCAATTGCGGACCAAAAACGTATTCCGGGTCGCAGACGTGGAGTTCGCCATGCTGGAAGCGAGCGGTGACTTGAGCGTGCTGCTGAAAAAAGAAATCAGCCGCTGACGCCCGCTCATCTCGGTGTGAAAACGGCGCCCGAACAAGAGCCGCAAACCGTTGTGATGGATGGCGTTATTATGGACGAGCCGCTGGCTACGATTGGACTGAACCGGGGATGGCTGCAAACGGAATTGGATAAGATGGGCATCCCGCTGGAAAATGTGTTTCTGGGACAGGTGGATTCGTATGGGCAGCTGTTTGTCGATCTGTATGACGATCAGCTGAAGGTTCCAGCTCCATCGTCCAAAGCGGTGCTGCTGGCGACGCTAAAAAAGTGCGCCGCAGATCTGGAAATGTTTGCGCTGGAATCGAAACAAAGTCAAGTAAAAACCATGTATGAACAATGCGCAGAGAGCATGGAGAACATCATCTCCGGCATGACGCCGCTGTTAAAACGCTAGGAGGGCAATGAAGATGAGCGTCGCAGGCCAAAGTAAAAGCAAGCTGAAGAAAGTCACGTTAACCCAGCAGGAATACCAGCGGATGGCCAAGTCCAAGGAGCCTCCGCGTCCGGTCGTGCGCAACTGTCTGCGCGCCTTTTTGGTGGGAGGGATCATTTGTTTAATTGGCGAAGGGCTGATGAAGTTGTTTCAGACGGTGTTCGGTTTTTCGGAGAAGACAGCAGGTAATCCAACCGTTGCCGTCTTGATCTTGCTCTCCGTCATCCTGACGTGCTTCGGCGTCTATGACAAAATCGCGCAGTGGGCAGGCGGAGGTACATCTGTTCCGGTTACAGGCTTTGCCAATTCAATGTGTTCGGCGGCGCTCGAGCATCGCAGCGAAGGGCTCGTTCTGGGCGTTGGCGGCAACATGTTCAAGCTGACCGGATCCGTGATCGTGTTCGGTACGGTGGCCGCCTTCGTGATTGGCATTATACATTGGATTCTGGGACTGAAGGGGTGATCGGACATGCTGCAAGGACATCAAAGCTGGAGCTTTGAACATCAGCCCGTGATTGTGGCTGCCGCATCGGTTGTCGGTCCGGACGAAGCGCAAGGCCCGCTCGGCAACGACTTCGATATCGCGCACGGCGACCTGATGCTGGAGCAGAAAAGCTGGGAGCAGGCGGAGAAAAAAATGCTCGAGGAAGCGACCAAACTGGCCGTGGAAAACGCAGGCATTACCAAGGATACATCGGCGGCGATCTGATGAACCAGATCATCAGCAACAGTTTTGCTGCGCGAACGCTGGCGATTCCGTATCTCGGTGTATTCGGCGCTTGCTCGACATCTATGGAAAGCTTGGCGCTTTCGGCCCACATCGTTAATTACGGTTCGGCCCGTTACGCCATGGCTGGAACGTGCAGCCACAATTGTTCGTCGGAGAAACAGTACCGTTATCCGACGGAATACGGGGCCCAGAAGCCTCCAACCGCCCAATATACGGTAACCGGAGCGGGAGCGGCCGTGGTGTCGCTGCAAGGCAACGGCCCTATCGTCACCAGGGCCACAATCGGCCGCGTCGTCGACATGGGCATCAAGGATCCGTTCAACATGGGAGCAGCGATGGCGCCGGCAGCCGTCGATACGATCCAGGCGCATTTCCGCGATTTCAACATCGAACCGGGATATTACGATTTGATCGTGACCGGCGACCTGGCGAAGGTAGGTTATGAGCTGGCATGCGAATTGTTCGAGAAGCACAAAGTTCCGATTCATCAGACGAAATATGACGATTGCGGACTGATGATTTACGATCGCGAGAAGCAGCCTTTCGCCATGGCAGGTGGCAGCGGTTGTGGTTGTTCCGCGGCAGTGACCTACGGACATTTGCTCAAAAAGCTGCAGAAAGGCGAGTATAACCGCATGCTCGTGGTGGCAACGGGGGCGCTTCTATCTCCGTTAACCTTTCAGCAGGGGGAGAGCATTCCTTGCATAGCGCATGCGGTAGCCATTGAGAATAGGGGGAACGGATCATGATGGACTTCGTTTGGGCATTCATCATCGGGGGAGCCATTTGCGTACTCGGACAGCTGCTGATCGATGTTGGCAAACTGACTCCGGCCCACACGATGAGTACGCTTGTCGTGCTGGGCGCGATTGTCGACGGCATTCCTTACAAGGGAAAAAGTTTGTACGAACGTCTGATCGAGTTTGCGGGCGCCGGCGCGACCGTCCCGATCACTAGTTTTGGAAACTCTCTGGTTCATGGAGCGCTTCAGGAGCTGCAGCAGGACGGATGGATCGGCATCATCACCGGGATTTTTGAGGTAACGAGCGCCGGCGTTTCAGCAGCGATCATTTTCTCTTTTCTTGCGTCGCTCGTAGCAAAGCCTCGTGGATGAAGCATGTGCCCGGCTTCTAGGATAGGAGCCGTACCTACTACGGAAGCCGGGGTACAGATTTACATGTACGAAAAAGGGATGCTGCACGCAAAGGTGATGGTCGTCGATGGGGAAACGGCTGTGGTATGTTCGGCGAATTATGATTTAAGAAGCAATCGCCTCAATTACAAGGTGTGCGAAGTTTTGTACAGCGCCGGTGTAGCGCGGGAACTCACGGAGCAATTGATCATGACCTGACGAATTCCGCGCCCTTGCGCATGGAAGAATTACTGCAGCGCTCCCGTTCACATCGCGTACTCGATCAAGCGGCGCACCTGCTTGCCTCGCTGTTATAGCCCGCGGGTTCAACGCCGATATCCCCCACAGTTTTGCCGCGTTTGCCGTTTTCGCAAAAGTGGTTACAAAGACTCCGACGGGGGAATTGATCGGAACCTTTGTAGATAGAGGCAGTGGGGGATTCGTCCAGACTCCTGTCCGTGGTAGCAATCCAAGTCCCCTGCTCACCCGCTTGCAGAGAGGGAGGTTTTATCCTAAGACGTCCCTCCATAGACTGTTGATGTGAGGTAACCTCACCAATAATCAAAACCCCTAGGGAGGAACTATCAAGGATGCAGACCTTTACTCATTATGCAATGCCTATGTATTCACATGACCACACTGTTTATATTCGTCAGATGTACGAGTGGCACATGAAAATGTCGCATTATCAAGACCAATGCAAACTGCATCATTTGGAAAGGGCGAAATATTTTCAAGGTCTCATGGGAGCAACCGTTCATCAAATACCCCCTCGACCGGAAGAGGTTGCTTGAGAGAAGATTATCACTTGAAGCGAGGTGCTGAACTGGAAAAATTCCGTATGAAATTATTGGATCGCTGGATGACCCTTCGTTTCGTTCATGGGGGAAATGTTCCTTTTGACCAGGTATGGTATGAATTTCTTACAAGACATTTCATAGACGAGCATCCTAGAGAACAGATTTATGACGATTTGTGTAAAGAACTAGGGGTAACGCTCACCTGTAATGCCTGGATAACCCGAATAAAAGCCCAACAGGGTAAGCTTTTAGCGGCGGACATTTGTCCGTCGCTTTTCTGGTTGTAAAAAGGAATTGCACTCCCGCATGAAACTTGAATTGTTGAACCATAATATAAAAAACGTCAGCAAAGGAGCTAGATATGTTTTCAAACACAGCTAGAATGAAGAGCGTAGTTTTACTGCTTGTTATGGTGCCGGTTCTTACGACAGGATGCACGAATCAGCGAAACACCCAAAACAATCAAGTGAAAACGCAAGAGGCAAGAACGCAGCAGGCTCCAAATCAAATGCCGCAGAACGTCGATAACCGCATTCGAATTGCGCAACAAGCGGCGGATAAGATAACTCAGATTCCCGGCGTGCGGAAGGCGAATGTTCTCGTTACTCAAAATAACGCCTATGTGGCGGCAACGTTGGATACGAATCAGGGCCAGTTAACCTCGGAAATAGAAAGCCGAATTGCCCAGCAAGTCAAGGCGACGGATCCGACCATTAAAAATGTGTATGTATCCACGAATCCCAATTTTGTGGAACACGTGAACCGATACGTGAGCGATGTTGCGCAAGGAAGACCCGTTAGCGGATTTTTCAAGGAATTTAGCGATATGGTTCAGCGAATTTTTCCAAATGCCCAGAGTTAATTGAATGAAGATCCTGCCTTCATTAGGCGGGATTTTTTTCGCCTTTCTGATTAGGGATTTTGGAGTTGGGGAAAAAGCGGATCCGTTTGTAACCTAATCTGTGATAATATAAAGATTTGATTATCCAACTAGCTCAAGATAGGTATTCGTCTCCGTCGACACACAGCATTTGACAAGCCGATTGAACATTTCGCCCTTCATCTCGTGGCTAATTCGTATTTTTTCGCGAGGTGTTTAAAGCGTTCTTTTTCCAGGGCGCAGTATGTATGATAACCGTCACTTGGCTATCGTCGCTCCTTCTTCAATATATTTCTGGGCGAAGTCAACAAGCGTCATCCCTTTCACGTCAGGGATGACTTGCATTTTGAGGTGTTTTCGGGAAGCCTTTCTTGTCGAGCGACAGTGCTACCAATACGGGGAGTTTGCTCCGTTCCGCGCCCGCGCTTCCCGTCTTGCGAGGGCGCCCCGAATAAAGCTTCATCCAACTCCACGATGCCGGCAATAGGACGCATCAAGGTCGCTCATCGCCTTACGGATTTTGTGTTCGATGCCCCGGAGCAGTCTGATAAGCGACTTCCAATTCTTCGGAAAGTTGAGTGGCCGAAATACCGCGTTTATCGTGGCCGATCAAATAAATGGCCCAGAACCACTTCAGTAAATCGGTTCGCGTTTTTTCAAAGATCGTATCCGCGATTACGGTCGTTTGATGCCCACAACTGGCAGATTCGTAAAGCGGAAGTTTACGTGGTGTAATTTCGTAAGCGCGTGTGCTGGCATTTCGGACAGCAAAGCCGGTGGGCCATTTCATCTGGAACGCTGCAAGCAAGAAGGGATCATCAATGAAAGTCACGTGGTGATCAATAGTGGAGTGATTCATGCCTTTGAGAAAAAGCAGCCAAAAGGCAAAAGCGAACTGATATTACTATGAGTATCGGAACAATGCTGTTGAGAATCCACTCCAACGGTTCTTGTACTGGATCTGCTTGAGTCGGGATTTGTTAACCAATGATCGCTCTACTAGGTTAACAATATGCTTACAGGATTCCTGCGAATTGCTAAAATGGCCATAGCATAATTGTCAACCTTTCTAAAGATGTAAGGTTGACAATCCTCAAAGCGAATGGAGAGTGATTGGCTGTGGCAGCGACGTATGGTCAGCTTGCAGCGATGAACAAGGCCCATCTATGGCATCCTTTTACGCAGATGAAAGACTACGTCAATTCAGACCCGCTCATTATTGAGCGTGGCGAAGGTGTCAAAGTGTACGACGTGCAGGGGCGCTCGTATTACGACGGGTTTTCGTCCGTGTGGTTAAATGTGCACGGGCACAATGTCCCGGAATTGAACCGGGCGATCGAGGAGCAGCTTGGCCGCGTCGCCCATTCCACGCTTCTTGGCATGGCCAATGTGCCGGCCATCGAGCTGGCGGCGAAGCTGGCGGAAATCGCGCCGCCGGGATTGACGAAAGTTTTTTATTCCGATGCCGGAGCGACCGGCGTCGAGATTGCGCTTAAAATGGCTTTCCAATACTGGCATAACCGCGGTGTGCGCGGGAAGCATTCGTTCATAACGATGAAAGAGACTTACCACGGCGATACGATCGGCGCCGTCAGCGTCGGCGCGATTCCGCTTTATCACGAAGTATTCCGCCCGATGCTGTTCCCTTCGCGTATCATTCCGTACCCTTACGGTTACCGTCATCCCGGTGGTACTGCAGGGGCGATGGAGGAAACGCTTGGCGCGCTACGCGACATGCTGGCGGCGCATGCCGAAGAAACCACCGCAATGATCGTGGAGCCGATCGTGCAGGGGGCCGGCGGCATTATCGTCATGCCGGAAGGCTGCCTACGTGAAATCGCGGCGCTTTGCCGCAAATACGGCGTCCTGCTGATCGCCGACGAAGTCGCGACAGGCTTCGGCCGAACCGGAGCCATGTTCGCCTGCGAGCTGGAGGGCGTGTCGCCGGATTTGCTGGTCGTCGGCAAAGGGCTTACGGGCGGATACTTGCCGGTGGCCGCCACGCTGGCGACGGATGAGATATACGACGCCTTCTACGCGGGTTACGAGGAACGGAAGACGTTCTTCCATGGCCACTCCTACAGCGGCAATCCGCTCGGCTGCGCGGTCGCGCTCGCCAGCCTGCGGCTGATGGAGGAACGCCGCACGGTCGATGGCGTCCGGACCAAAGCCGAGCTGGTGGCGCGCAAGCTCGCGCCGCTCGCGGATTGGCCGCACGTCGGCGACATACGCCAGAAGGGTCTGCTCGTCGGTATTGAGTTGGTCAGGGATAATGCCTCGAAGGAGACTTACGACTGGGCGGAACGGATTGGAGTCCGCACCTCGCTGCGCGCCCGCGAGCTTGGCATGCTGACGAGGCCGCTCGGGAACGTCGTCGTTTTCATCCCGCCTCTCGCAAGCACGGAAGATGAGCTGGATGAGATGACGGACATCCTCGCGACCTCCATCCGCGACGTGACCGAGGGGGGCTGGGACGGATGAACACGAGCGGGCTGCGTGGGTTTTTCGTCACAGGCACCGATACCGGTGTCGGCAAAACGATTGTGACGGCGGCGATCGCCGCCGCGCTGCGCGCGGATGGACTGAACGTCGGCGTCTGGAAGCCGGTGCAGTCCGGCGCTCCGCTCGGAAGCGGTGTTACCGACGCTGAACGGCTGCTGCGCGCCAGCGGCATCGACGATCGGCCTGAGGCCGTGGCGCCGTTCACTTTCGCCGCTCCGCTCACACCGCTGCTCGCCGCCCGGAGCGAAGGCGTCGAGCTGACGTTTGCGGCACTGCGCGAAGCGGGCGAGCCGCTTGTGCGGCGCTATGACGCACTGCTCATCGAAGGGGCCGGCGGCGTCGCTGTGCCCCTTACGGAAGATGCGTTTGTGGCGGACTGGGCCACGCGGCTCGCTTTGCCAGTGCTGATCGTCGCCCGTTCGGGACTGGGAACAGTCAACCATACGCTGCTCACCGCCGCGTACTTGCGGCAGCTCGGTCTGGCCATCGCCGGCGTTGTGCTGAATGACGGCGCGGACAACCCTGCCACAGGCGGAGCGGATGATCCGAGTGTTACCAGCAATGCCGAGCTGATCGAAATGTACGGCGGGCTCAAAGTTCTCGGCCGTTTTCCTCGCCTTGTGCATGAGCCCGGTCCGCAGGAGCTCGCGGATATCGCCCGGCGTATGTTGAATTTGACGACGCTGAGGGAAGGGGTCTCAGCGGTCTCGGCTTTTTCGGCTGCTCGGTACGTACATACTGAAAATGGAGAGGAAGATCTGCAGTGATAACGTTCGCAGCGGAGAAGGATTGGCGGAAGCTGGCACATAAGGCACTGAACGGAGAATGCCTGACGCAGGAGGAAGGCCTTGCGGTGCTGGAATCGGACAACGATGAGGTGCTGCCGATTTTGCAGGCGGCCTTTTTGGTGCGCAAGCACTTTTACGGCAAAAAAGTAAAGCTCAACATGATCATCAACGCCAAAAGCGGTCTCTGTCCGGAGGACTGCGGCTACTGCTCGCAATCGAGCGTCTCGACGGCCCCCATCAAGAAATATACGCTGCTTGACAAGGAGACGCTGCTGGCCGGTGCGCGCGAAGCAATGAGCCGTAAGGCTGGCACCTACTGTATCGTGGCGGCGGGCAAAGGTCCTACCGACAAGGAGCTCGAGCAGGTCGTCGAGGCGGTCAAAGAAATCCGCGAAACGATGCCGCTCAAAATATGCGCGTGCCTCGGCATTTTGAAGGACGGCCAAGCCGAGAAGCTGGCGGAAGCCGGCGTTCACCGGTACAACCACAATCTGAACACTAGCAAAGCTAACTACTCGTCGATCACGACGACACATACCTATAATCAGCGGGTCGAAACGGTCGAAAAAGTGAAAACGCACGGGATGTCGCCCTGCTCGGGCGTCATTATCGGCATGGGCGAAACAAACGAGGAAATTATCGAGATGGCTTGCGCCCTTCGCGAACTGGATGCGGACTCCATACCGATTAACTTTCTGAATGCCATCCCGGGCACGCCGCTCGAAAATGCGGGCCGCACGCCGGCCATGAAGTCACTCAAAGTGCTGGCGCTGTTCCGCTTCATCTGCCCGTCCAAGGAAATCCGCGTCGCGGGCGGCCGGGAAGTGAATCTTCGCTCGCTTCAGCCGCTTTCGCTCTACGCGGCCAATTCGCTTTTTGTCGGCGATTATTTGACGACGGCAGGCCAGGAAGTGACGGCCGACCACCAAATTATCGAAGATTTGGGTTTTGAAATCGAAGAGTGCGCCCTTTGAGGCGGGGAGTGGTGATACGTATGAGATGGATGGAAGAAGAGCTCGGGACGCTGGCGGAGCAGGCGCTGGAAAGAACGCTCCGCTGCTCCTCGCCTGTTCCCGGACGGCCGGGCTGGATAATTCGCGGCGGACGGACGCTGCTGAACTTGTCTGGCAACGACTACCTTGGTCTGTCGCAACATCCGGCCATTACCGAAGCGATGCGAAATGCGCTGGACACGGGCAGCGGCTCGGGTGCGGGAGCGTCCCGCCTCGTGACCGGAAATCGGCCACAATTCGGCCGATTGGAGCAGGCGCTTGCCGAATGGCAGCAGTGCGAGTCGGCCCTTGTATTCTCAAGCGGTTATACGGCAAACTGCGGCGTAATCAGCGCGCTCGCCGGACGGGGGGACATCGTATTCAGCGACCGGATTAACCACGCGAGCATCGTCGACGGCATCATATTGAGCCGCGCCGAGCATGCCCGGTACCGCCACAATGACATGGAGCACTTGCGATGGCTGCTGGAGAAGCACCGCAGCGCACGGCGCAAGCTGATTGTCACCGACGCCGTCTTCTCGATGGATGGCGACGCGGCCCGGCTTTGGGAGCTCGCGGAACTCAAGCGCGAGTACGGGGCGATACTGATGGTCGACGAGGCGCACAGCGGAGGCCTCTACGGCTCTTATGGCGAGGGGCTCTGCCATGCGCTAGGCGTACACCGCGACGTCGATGTGCATATGGGCACCTTCAGCAAAGCGTTCGGGGTCTACGGCGCTTACGTCAGCGGCAGCAAAACGCTGATCCGCTGGCTGACGAACAAAGCGCGGATGCTCATTTACTCCACGGCCTTGCCGTCGCATGTGATAGCAGGTATTCTGCGGGCGCTCGAGCTCGTACAGGCGGAGCATGAAGGGCGTAAGCGGCTTGTCGCAGCAAGCGTCAGCTTTCGCTCCGCACTTGCGAATGTCGGCTTCCGCACCGAAAGCGGCGACTCGCCGATCGTCCCGCTCATCGCCGGAGACAACGCCGCGGCCCTCCGTTTCAGTGAAGCGCTCGACGTTGCAGGTATTGCCGCTGTGGCGATTAGGCCGCCAACCGTGCCCGCCGGGACGGCGCGCATCCGCTTTTCGCTGTCAGCCGCTCATACCGACGACGAACTAACCGATGCCGCCGCCCGCATATGCGAAATAGGCCGGACACTGGGGGTGACGGCTGGTGAATAGCTGCAGTACGATTTTGTGGCTCACCGGATGGAGTATCGACGATGACGTGTTCAATCCGCTGAGGGATCAACTGCGTAGCCGGCTGCCGGAGTGGCGGCATAGCGTAGCCCATTATTATGATGCCAAAACACCGGAGCAGATGCACGTAATTGCGAAAGTTGCGGCGCACGCTTGTCGTCAGGCGTCCGACGGGCCGCTCCTGATCGCCGGGTGGTCGCTCGGTGGGCTGCTGGCGTTAAGACTCGCCGGAGAGCTTGGAGCGGAAGGTCTCGTGCTGCTAGGCTCAACCGCCCGCTTCATCCGCCCAAGAGGCGAAACGGATCTCGGCTGGCCCGACGCTTATCTCAGGCAGATGAGTTCGGCTCTGAAGCACGACCGCGCTGCGGTCGAGTGGAATTTTCACAAAAACCTCTTTACGCCGCGCGAGCTAGAACGCGGCATCCACGAGATGCTTCCTGCGGCTGGCCGGTGGCCGAACCAAGCGTTGCTGGCCGGGCTGGAACTGCTCAGACACGAGGACTGCAGGCCGCTGCTGCCGGGTATCGCATGTCCCGTGCTTGTCGTTCACGGCCAGGACGACATCGTTTGTCCGTTCGGCGCAGCGAAGGAGCTTCATAAGTCGCTGCCGCGGGCGTCACTGCTTGCGGTGGAAGATGGCGGCCATGCCCCTTTTCTGGGACGGGAGACGGAGGTGGCCGATGCCATAAGGAGCTGGTGGTATGAGCGATAGACTGGATACGATACGGCGCCGCTTTAGCCGAAGCGCCGCAGGAGATTACGATGCGCATGCCCATGTGCAGCGGGCCATGGCCGAATCGCTTGCGGAGTTTGTTATTGGGCGCGACGCATGGAACCACATGGAAAATGCGAAAATATTGGAGATCGGCTGCGGCACCGGGGCGCTAACTCTCATGCTGCGGAACGTTTGGCCGAATGCCGAAATCACGGCGCTTGACGTTGCGCCTGCCATGCTGGAGGCGGCGAAACGCCGGCTTCGTGCAGCGGTCCCCACCCAGAAACGATTGAATCCGGATATACAATTCCTGGTTGCCGATGTAGAAGCCTGGACGCGACAAGCGGCCTGCGGAAGCTTCGAACTCATTGTGTCGAACGCCTGTTTCCAATGGCTTGCCCACCCGCAGGAGACACTATGCGAGCTCAAGCGGCTGCTGCGTCCAGGCGGAATGCTGGCATTCACGACGTTCGGAGCGGAGACGTTTCGAGAGCTGCATACCGCATTCGAGCTTGCTTACCGTGCGCAGGGCCTGAAGCCGCAGCGCCACGGCCTGCCGCTGCATACAGCTAAGGAGTGGAACGCAATGCTGGCCGCAGCCGGGTTTATGAACCCGCGGCGCCGCCAAAACGTCCGCATCGAACGGTACCCGACGGTGCGCGATTTTCTCCATGCGATAAAAGCGATCGGCGCCAGCGCCTCGGTAGCCTCCCCTTCCGGCCGAATCGGCCTACGCCGCCTTTTTCACGACATGTTCCAGCACTACGAGACGCGATACGGCGACTCTAATGGCATCCTTGCGACATATGAGCTGCTGTTGCTGCATGGTTTCGCTCCGAAATAAAGTATCACCGAGGGAGAGGATGAAGAACAGGAAACCGTCTACGGAACGTTAGCGTATATTATGTTGAAATTGGCAGTAATGACGAAGCGAATAATCATAAACAGCTAAATCCTTAGAGTAAGAAAAATAACAGGGACAACGAGGGCTTAGTACAAAAATTTACATATGCATCTCTCGTCTGGAAAAGTTTAAATTCTGCATGTTTAGTTCTGGAGAGACAAATAGACTACCAGAACAACCAATCCTGGCAGCCTATTTGCTCTAAGTGCAAGGAGGGGACTGTACCCCACCATTAGTATATATACCGAGGAGGTTGTTTAAGTACAATTATCGAGTCGGAACGAGGTCCGATTTAAACATTTGATTTCTAGACGTATTTGTGGTAATTTTAGAAAAGTGAATTCACGGTTTACACAGGGACGGTGTGTAACCAATAAAAACTCAATTAGAACAAGGAGTATTGGGGAATTACACAGTATGCGTTCTTCAATATTGCCGTTCTAAGATCGTATAAACTTCACTTTTCCTAAGAAGGAGGAACTCAAATGGCACGCAAAGGACGTCCAAATAAACGTCGTAAAGTTTGCTTTTTCAAAGTAAACAAAATCAAGCACATCGACTATAAAGATGTAGACTTGCTCAAAAAATTCATCAGCGAGCGCGGAAAAATTCTGCCTCGTCGTGTAACTGGTACTTCCGCGAAGTATCAACGTGCTCTGACTGTAGCGATCAAACGCTCCCGTCAAGTAGCGCTTCTGCCTTACACGGCTGAATAGTTCACACAGGTTATAAAAGGGGGACACAATTGCGTGGCCCTCTTTTTTCCATATCGTGATTTAAGGAAAAAAGGATTCGCGAAGTGTGTCAAGCATATGGAAGTGAATGAATCATGGTCTACAAAACGCTGATAAACGTTTTGTTACTTTCATCAAAGAGGTGCTGATATGCCTTCGAAAACCAAGCATTTGGCCGAAAATGCCCTGATGTTGGGTATTGCGCTCGTTTTTTTGTTTCTTAGTACATATACCATTCTAGGGATTGTCACCGTGTTTTTCTTACCACTGCCGTTTCTGCTGCTCGGCCTGCGCAGAAGCGTGTCCAACATGGTCTGGATCTCGATAGCATTTACACTCCTGGGATCGATCGTTAACGGAGTTGCGTCTGCAACCATTGCCCTACTTTCCGCGTTTTTAGGAGCTGTCATGGGCATCATGTATTCCAAAAAAGGAAAGGCACTTCCTGCGCTCACTGCAGGCGCTGCCGTTGTTTTTTTGGGGTACGTGCTGATGCTTGCCGTCCTGACGTTTGTGATGAACGTGGACATTAAGGAACTAATCAAACAAGCTGATCAGCTACGCCCACAATTTGTCAGTGAGAAGGAGTACGCCCAGGCGATGGAGCTGGCCAAAATGGTGCTCCCGGCGTTTTTTGTGATCAGCAGCTTTGTCCAGAGCTTCATTACACATGGGCTGGCACGTCTGCTGGGCAAGCGACTGGGAAGACCTGTACCTGCCTTGCCGCCTATTCGTCAGTGGAACTTTCCTAGATCTCTGCTGTACTACTACTTTATCGCCATGATCAGCATTCTGGTGTTTGGAAATGGCTTGAAGGACACATTCTGGGAAAGCGCTGTTTACAACCTCAAAATGATCCTGGATGTCATCTTTATCCTGCAGGGACTCAGCTTTTGTCTGTTTGCGGCGGATCTGTACGGGTGGAAAAGAATGACTCCAGTGCTTATTGTCTCTCTATTTATTTTTCCGTTCTTAAGCACTATACTGAGTTTAATAGGCATCTTTGATTTGGGTATACGTTTGCGCGAAAAGCTGGAAACAAGAGTGAAGAGGGGCTGAGGAAATGCCCAAGTTCCTGTTAAAGCGTTGGTACGGGATGCATATGGTCCTGGCACTTTGCTTTAGCTTTCTGCTGCTGGGGATTTTGTCCCTGCATCATTGGATGTATGGGGCGATCGGCATCGTCTGCTTGATTGGGCTAGTGCTATATGCCCTCCAGGCGGAAAAAGGATTTCAACGGGATCTACGTCTTTATCTCGCGACGGTTACACATCGGGTGAAAAAAGCGGGCGAAGGCGTTATTCAGGAATTGCCGATTGGGATCCTTCTGTACAACGAGGAAAAGGCAATCGAATGGGTAAATCCGTTCATGACAGATATGTCCGGGGATGAGCTGCTCATTGGGAAAAGTCTGACAGAGGTCTTTCCCCAACTGACTTGGAAGCCGGATCAGAAACGGATCGAATTTACGTACAACGAACGAGTATACGAGGTTTTGGTGCGGCATGAGGAGTATTTGCTGTACTTCAGGGACATCACCGAGCACAAGGAGCTGGCCAGCCGATATCATCGGGAAAAGGCAGCTCTTGCTATCATTCATCTGGACAATCTGGACGAGATTGGACAAGTGATGGATGAGCAGAGCCGTACCTTGCTGTCCACGAGTGTAGCGGGTGTCATTAATGACTGGGCCAACAAGCATCGCATCTATCTGCGCCGGATCTCTTCTGACAAGTTTTTGGCGTTGATGGAACGAGAAACACTAGATAAGCTGGAAGAAAGCCGATTTGATATTCTCGATGTCGTGCGTGAGATGACAGCAGATAACAAGATTCCGATTACGCTTAGCATCGGGATGGGGGCTGCTGCCAACACGTATGCCGAATTGGGGCAAATGGCACAATCCAGCTTGGACATTGCTCTGGGACGCGGTGGCGATCAGGCTGCAGTCAAGATCGGCAACAAGCTGACTTTTTACGGCGGAAAGTCAAACGCCGTGGAAAAACGGACGCGCGTTCGTGCTCGTGTCATCGCCCATGCCCTGCGTGACCTGATTCATGAGGCAGAGCACGTCATCGTTATGGGGCACAAGCAGCCAGACATGGACTCTGTCGGTGCATCTCTGGGTGTCCTCAAGGCTGTTCAGGTGCACAACAAGCAAGCCTACATCGTCATGGATGAAGGAAATCACTCTGTAGAACGTTTGATGAGGGAGATCTACGCCAACGAGGAATTGGCGGAATCGTTCATTACTCCGGAGCAGGCGATTCGTCTGGTGACAGGACGCACGTTGCTCGTCGTCGTCGATACTCATCGTCCTTCACTGGTGATTGAACCAAAGCTGCTGGGTGAAACCAGCCGTGTCGTGGTAATCGACCACCATCGCCGTTCTGAGGAATTTATTGAGCCAGTACTGCTCTACTTGGAGCCTTATGCTTCTTCGACGGCTGAGCTGGTAACCGAGCTGTTGCAATATCAAAGTGAACGACTGAACATCGACAGTTTGATTGCCACTGCGCTCTTGGCAGGGATTGTGGTAGATACCAAAAGCTTTGCTTTCCGAACAGGTTCGAGAACGTTCGAAGCCGCGTCGTTTTTACGCCGCAATGGTGCAGACACGGCAGCAGTACAGCGTTTGCTGAAGGAAGATCTGAATCAGTACGTGAAGCGGGCACGCATCATCATGAATACCGAATCCTATCGCGATAACATGGCGATTGCGATTGGTGATGTGACTGAAGAGTATACCCAGGTGCAAGTCGCCCAAGCAGCCGAACAGCTGTTGACCCTATCCGGCATTCAGGCATCCTTCGTCGTAGCCAGACGCGCAGATGATACGATCCTGATCAGTGCCCGGTCACTCGGCGATATCAATGTCCAGTCCATTATGGAGCATTTGGGTGGAGGCGGTCACCTGAATGGAGCCGCTACCCAAATCGACGGAATTTCCATCCGAGAAGCCGTCAACCGATTGAAAGACGCGATTGATACGGTCGTATAGGCCAATTTTTATAAAGGGGGAAACGATGATGAAAGTCATTTTTCTTCAAGATGTAAAAGGCCAAGGAAAAAAAGGCGAAGTGAAAGATCTTTCTGAAGGATATGTTCGCAATTTCCTTTTGCCAAAAGGCTTGGTCAAGGAAGCGACAAACAGCAACGTAAAAACCTTGGATGCACAAAAACGCAGCGAGGAAAAACGCAAAGAGCAAGAAAAACTGGACGCACAAGAGCTGGGTGCCAAATTGGCTGAGCTGACTGTCAAGGTGACAGGAAAAGCAGGTGAAGGCGGCCGATTGTTCGGAGCGATTTCAAGCAAGCAGGTCGTGCAAGCCTTGGAAGAACAGTTCAACATCAAGTTGGACAAACGCAAGCTGGAGATGGATGCGATTCGCGCATTGGGCGTCACTCAGATCAAAGCGAAGCTGCACAATGAAGTGACAGCAACGCTCAAAGTACACGTAGTAGAAGAATAATGATGAAGAAGATGTGGAGGGTGTGACGTGAGCGACCTTTTTTTGGATCGTGTGCCGCCGCAGAACAAGGAAGCCGAACAATCCGTGCTTGGTGCCGTGTTCTTATCCAAGGAAGCTCTCATCGCCGCCATAGAAATCCTCCGACCGGAGGATTTTTACAAGACTGCGCATCAGCGCATCTTTCAGACGATGGTGGACTTGTATGAAAAGGGTGAGCCGGTCGACCTCGTTACAGTAACAGCTGAGCTCCAGGACCATAAGCTGCTGGATGAGGTCGGTGGTGTTACCTACCTGACGGAGATCGCCAGCTCGGTTCCTACAGCAGCCAATATAGAATTCTACGCCAAAATTGTGGAAGAAAAATCGCTTTTACGGCGATTGATTCATACAGCAACAAAGATTGCCAATGATGGTTATTCGCGAGAGGATGAAGTTGGTGAGATCCTCTCGGATGCCGAGAAGTACATCATGGAGATTGGCCGCAACCGCAACAGCGGCGGCTTTACTCCGATCCGTGATGTTCTATTGGAAACCTACGAGCGCATTGAGTTTTTGAGCCAGCGCCGTGGAGATGTGACAGGAATTCCATCCGGTTATACGGATCTGGACAAGATGACCTCAGGCTTTCAACGAAGTGACTTGATTATCCTGGCTGCCCGTCCTTCCGTAGGGAAAACAGCCTTTGCACTGAATGTAGCCCAGAATGTAGCTGCCCGTGCAGGAGAGACCGTCGCGATCTTCTCGCTGGAGATGGGTGCTTCCCAGCTTGTACAGCGGATGATCTGTGCAGAAGGAAATCTGGATGCTTCGAGGATGCGTTCAGGCTGGCTGGAGGAAGACGACTGGCAGAAGCTGACGATGGCGATCGGTACGCTGGCAAAGGCGCCGATCTACATCGACGATACGCCAGGTGTCACGGTGATGGACATACGCGCCAAATGCCGCCGCCTGCAGGCAGAAAAAGGGCTTGGCATGATTCTGATCGATTACTTGCAGTTGATTCATGGACGAGGGAAAGGCGATAACCGTCAGCAGGAGGTATCGGAAATTTCCCGGACCTTGAAAGGAATTGCCCGTGAGCTGAATGTTCCTGTAATCGCGCTCTCTCAGCTGAGCCGTGGTGTAGAGCAACGTCAGGACAAGCGTCCGATGATGTCCGACATTCGTGAATCCGGTTCGATTGAGCAGGACGCGGATATCGTAGCGTTTCTGTATCGTGATGACTATTACGACAAGGAAACAGAGAACAAGAATGTCATCGAAGTGATCATTGCCAAACAACGTAACGGCCCTACGGGTACGGTTGAGCTGGCGTTTTTGAAGGAATACAACAAATTTGTCAGTTTGGACAATCGATACCGGGATGTAGCTGGACAATAATGAGCAGAATAAGAGCAAAGAGGAGAGTCGGAGAATATCCGGCTTTTTCTTTTTTTCAAATGGATAATTACCGAACATATACTCAACTTTCCATTGAAACGTTCGTATTTTAATTGACATACAGGAAATGGTTTAGTACACTTAGATTGTTTCAGGCCCAAAAGGACATGATGATATCAGGAGGTGTTTTTCGATGTCAACAGTCGTTGTCGTCGGAACCCAGTGGGGCGATGAAGGTAAAGGAAAGATTACCGATTATTTGGCGGAGAGCGCAGAGGTAGTGGCTCGTTACCAAGGTGGTAACAATGCTGGACATACCATTATTTTTGGTGGTAACAAATACAAGCTGCACTTGATTCCATCCGGAATTTTTTATACAGACAAGATTTGTGTAATCGGCAATGGTATGGTGATTGACCCGAAAGCTCTTGTCAAAGAGCTGGAATACATCCACAGCTTTGGTTTTTCCACGAAAAATCTGCGCATCAGTGACCGCGCTCATTTGATCCTTCCTTACCACATCAAACTGGATGGGGTAGAAGAGGATAGCCGCGGAGTGAACAAAATTGGTACAACACGCAAAGGTATTGGTCCAGCTTACATGGATAAAGCCGCTCGTATCGGTATTCGCATCGCTGATTTGTTGGATCGTGAAGAGTTTGCACGCAAATTGGAGCGTAATCTGGCTGAGAAAAATCTCTTGCTGGAGAAGCTATACAATACAACTGGTTTTGATCTGCAAGAAGTCATGGACGAATATCTGGGCTATGCGGAAATCATTCGCCCTTATGTGACAGATACATCTGTTGTCCTGAACGATACGATTGACAACGGCAACCGCGTTTTGTTTGAAGGAGCGCAAGGTGTGCTCTTGGATATCGACCAAGGTACGTATCCTTACGTAACCTCCTCCAATCCGATTGCAGGTGGAGTGACCATTGGTTCCGGTGTAGGACCTACCAAAATCAATCAAGTTATCGGTGTAGCCAAAGCGTATACCACTCGCGTAGGTGATGGCCCGTTCCTGACTGAGCTGACAGATGAGACAGGTGATCACATCCGCGAAGTAGGCTTCGAGTACGGTACAACTACTGGTCGTCCACGCCGTGTAGGCTGGTTCGATAGCGTGGTCGTGCGCCATGCCCGTCGTGTCAGCGGCATCACTGGTCTGGCGATTACCAAGCTGGATACCTTGACAGGCATCGAATCGCTGCGTATTTGCACAGCGTACAAGTACAATGGCGAGATTATCGAATCCTTCCCGGCCAACCTCAATCTGCTGGCGAAGTGTGAGCCTGTATACGAAGAGCTGCCAGGTTGGTCTGAGGATATCACCGGTATCCGCAACCTGAATGATCTGCCGGAAAATGCGCGTCATTACATCGAGCGCATCACGCAATTGACTGGTATTCCAATGTCTATATTCTCCGTTGGTCCAGATCGTGAGCAAACAGTTGTTGTTCGCGGCATCTGGGGTTAATGAATGTGAGTTAACCGAATTAGCGACCCCGTCATGGCAATTGGCGGGGTCGCTCTACCGCGAATGCAGGACCATATCATCGAGCGGATGTCCGCATCTCCCGTACTTCTCGCAGACTTTGCATTGAAATCTGGTTTGGAGGAGTATCGAACGATGGCTCGCAATGCTTTAGGTGTCGATGAAAAAGGGGAAGAAATTACGACGGAATGATCGCAGAGCGGGCTTAACAGATCGCAACATTCTAACGGGCAGGGAGACTAAGCGGCTCCTGCCCGTTTTTTATATCACAGGTTTTTTCACATTTTTTTAAGCAGGACAGACACGATTCTGTACCTTCTGGGCATATGGTAAAAGCAAAGGCAGGAAATGGAGAGGTGATCACGTATGATGGGATTCGATCAGAAGGCCATGAAGCTACTGGGGAAGAACGTGCAGGTGAAGATGGTGAATGGCTGCGTCATCAAGGGAACCATGACTCATTATAACAAGGGATACCTCTGCTTCATCACCACCTACAAGCAACGCGATGCCGAAAAAACGACCATTCGTCGATTGGCACTAAAAGACGTCACGTCTATGTTCGAGGTGTAACCCCTACATGTGCAAAAAACGGTGAGCCACCCTCTACCTTTAGTGGAGAAGGTGGCTGCTTATTTTTTAATTAAACCATTCCACCAAAAGAACGGATGATTTCGGTGGCCTCAGCGTTGCGATCCGCAGGAACGACGGCAGTCAGCAAAAATGGCGTAAAAGGGTCGTCTCCACTGTCTGCCATACCGCTCGCATCGGGGTCTGCTGCAGCCAGGACGCTGGCGTCACGGCCGCTTGGGAAGTCTCCAGACAGGGTAAGACTGGCAAGAGAAGAAAACTCTCCTGTGATCGGATTTAGGATAGAATCCACACCACTTCCCGGAAATTGTCCAACATGGTCGATCTGTACAGTCGAAAATCCGGCTTCCAGTAGTGCTTTTTTGGCTTGAGTAGCAGCTTCTTCGGTTGAAAAACCTGCCAGAATATTTTGCTCCTTCACACAATAACCCCCTAAAAATCATCATAAATTTTTCCAATATCATGGATATATCATGACACATCCTATACTACTTTTTTATTCGACGGCATTTTACACTTGCTGATATCGATATTTTTATGGTAAAGTCGACATAGTTGGTTTCTTTAGGCAATTTGGCAGATTAATGGAAACCAAGATTTGGTATAAAGTACCTAGTTAGTATATTTAAAATTTTCAGGAAATAGACGGTAAGCATGCTGTATCTGTTTTCAGGAGGGACAAGTTATGCAATGGGCCAAATGGAAGGCCGAGCTGCAGGAACGGTCGAAACAGGTCGTTCGCAAGTGTAGTGATATGGCGAAACGCACGATGAAGCATACAAGCACTTACATCACCACTCATAAAAAGCAAGTCATTACTGTAACGTCTGTATTTCTGCTCACCGTAACCACGGGAGCATCTGCTCAGTACTATTACACAAGCAACATCAACTCGATTTACCATGTGATCGTTAACGGTAAGGAAATTGGAGTAGTGGACAGCCCTGAAGTGATTCAGAACTGGACCGCAGCCAAGCTGGATGAGGAAAAATCGAAGAGTGGCTATAACTTCACGCTTTCAGACTCGATTAGCTTCCAGGAAGAGCGTTTGTACAAAGGGGAATATGACAACGAGGCAGCCGTAAAGGCACTGTCAGCCATTGCTGACTTCAAGGTAGACGCCGTAAAGCTGGTTATCGATGGACAACCTGTCGGGTATGTATCTGATCAGGCTGTTGCCGATCAAGTGCTCGCTAAGGTGAAAGCGAAGTATTCGGGTATTCCGGCTGAAAAACTAGCTACAATGACTGCTAATGGGGAAAAGAAAAGCGCGGTGGCTGCCGCTTCTCTGAGCGCGCCTGAGGCGAGTCCTGTCAAGGAAGTTGCCTTCAAGGAAAAGGTAGACGTGCAGCGTGAGACTGTGCCATCTGCTCAGATCCTGCCGGCGGACAAGCTAGAGGAGCTCCTCATCAAGGGTACGTTCAAGGATATGGTCCATACGGTAGTTGAGGGTGATTGCATTGGTTGCATCGCCAAACAGTATGACATCACATCGAAAGATATTTACGCAAATAATCCGGGCATTACAGAGAACACCGTTCTCAAGCTCGGTCAACAAATCAATGTAACGGCAATCCGTCCATTGGTTACGGTACAGGTAAAGGAAAATGTGACGCAAAAAGAAGAGATTCCTTTCAACACGCAGTACAACAACAACGAAACCTTGCCAAAGGGAGAGACCAAGGTGGTCCAGGAAGGCAAGAACGGCAGCAAGCTTGTTGAGTACGAAGTGGTGAAAGAGAATGGACAAGTTGTTGCGCGCAACATCCTGAAGCAAGATGTTGTGGACGAGCCCGTCATCAAAGTCGTGGAGCGGGGAACCAAAGTCATCCCTTCTCGTGGGACAGGCCGTCTTGCCTGGCCAGCTCAAGGATATATCAGCAGTGGTTTTGGATCACGCTGGGGTAAATTGCACAAAGGAATTGATATTGCCGGGTCTGGATCAGTCATGGCTGCCGATAACGGCCGCGTCAAGTTTGCTGGCTGGGATGGTGGCTATGGAAAAGCGATCATCATCGACCACGGAAATGGCATGCAGACCTTGTATGGTCACTTGAGCACGATCCATGTAAAAGTTGGCGATGTCGTGCAGCAAGGCAAGAAAATCGGCGTGAAGGGTTCTACCGGAAATTCCACTGGGGTTCACCTGCATTTTGAGGTCCTACAAAATGGACGAGCTCAGAACCCAATGCGTTTCTTAAAATAAGCAAAAAGTTATATGGAAATGAAAGGAGTGCTCTGATCAGAGTGCTCCTTTGTTGTTTAGCAGCACCAAAGGAAAGGTTTGGCTGACGTGTGGAGCGCCTCGAGGGCTTCATTACGGGTATAACATCGTGTAATCTAGAGGAATAGAGACACGGAAAGTAGAATTTCTTCTGAGAGAGGAGGAAGCAAAATGGCAAAACTCCTGGTAGTTGACGACGAAAAACCGATTGCAGATATTTTGAAATTTACGTTTGAACGAGAAGGGTATCAGGTGGTGTGCGCGTACGACGGAGAAGAGGCATTGACTGCCGTACAGGAAGAGCGCCCCGATCTGATTTTGCTAGATGTCATGCTTCCAGGTCGGGATGGCATGGAGGTATGTCGGGCCGTGCGTCAATCATACGATGTGCCGATCATCATGCTGACAGCAAAAGATTCCGAGCTGGACAAGGTGTTGGGGTTGGAGCTGGGAGCTGACGATTACGTCACCAAACCATTCAGCTCGCGTGAACTGGTAGCGCGGGTAAAAGCGCATTTGCGCCGCAACAAGCCAAAGGCAGAAGAGCAGGAGAACCGGCTTCTGCGCATTCATGAACTGGACATCGACCTGAACTCGTATACGGTAGAAAAAGGCGGCAGCCCGCTGGAGCAGGAATTGACGCATCGAGAATTCGAGTTGCTGGTCTATCTGGCTCGTCATCAGGGACAGGTATTGACCCGTGAGCATCTACTCCAGTCGGTGTGGGGCTTTGACTATTTTGGCGATGTCCGGACTGTAGATGTCACGATTCGCCGATTGCGGGAAAAAATCGAGGATGACCCGAGTCAACCAAAATATATCATAACGCGCCGAGGTCTGGGCTATTCCATGCGCAACCCAGGAGTCGGAGGAACGCCTGGATGAGGCGGCTGTTCAAGACGATCCAATGGAAGATTGTCGTGATCTACATGCTGTTGATCTTGTTAGCCATGCAGTTTATTGGCGCTTACTTTGCCAGAGAAGTCGAGAGCTACTATATCAACAACTTCTCTGAGGCGCTCAATGCCCAAGCGAGCCTGTTGGCGAGTCTTTTGGAGAGCGATCTGCGCTCGCGGGAGGCAAAGGAGGAGAACGTCGAGCAAATGCGCCTGGACATCGACAACCTGATCAACAACCTGGTGAAGATCAACGGAGCGAACGTACAGGTGATTGACCAGACTGGGACAGTTCTCAGCACGACGGAGGACCGAAGCATTATCGGCCGTCGAACGTCGCAGCCAGAGGTGACGGTCGCGCTCTTGGGAACACGAAGCGAATCGATGCGGATCGATCCACGGACAGGGGCGAGAGTGAAGGTGCTTGTCCTTCCGATCAAGGGAGATCAGATCGTCTACGGTGCCGTGTATATGGTCGCATCGATGGAGGGGACGTATACCACGATTCGCAAAATGAACGGAATCCTGGCCTCCGGTACCATGATCGCTTTGTTGATTACGGCTGGATTGGGCTTCGTACTGGCGCGGACAATCACCAAGCCGGTGAAGGAAATGACCCGCCAGGCAAGATCAGTGGCAGACGGGGACTTTAAAAGCAACGTTCGCGTCTACAGCACGGATGAGATCGGTCAACTGGGGATGGCATTCAACCATATGACACGTCGGCTTCAGGAAGCGATTTTACAGCAGGAAGAAGAGCGGGAAAAGCTGGCTAGCATCTTAAGCAACATGTCGGATGGCGTGATTGCTGCCAGCCGGGACGGTCAGATCATTTTGCTGAACCGGGCTGCGGAAGAGATGCTGCAGGTGGAGATGTGGGATGTGATCAACAAAGGGAGAACGTTGCCTGAGCTGCTGGGACTACCACCAGAGGAAGAGATGCCGCTCCATCTGCAAACAGAGCCGCTTTTTATCGAAATGGTGCTGCCCAACCGTGAAGAAGTGATATTACGTGTGATGTTCACGCCGTTGCAGCACGACAGCGGAAAGCGAGGGGGCATCATCGCGGTTGTCGCTGATGTTACCGAACAGCAGCAGATGGAACATCAGCGCAGGGAGTTCGTAGCGAATGTTTCCCACGAGCTGCGTACGCCGCTTACGACGATCAAAAGCTATGTGGAGGCATTGTTGGATGGCGCAGTGGAGGAAAAGGAGCTGTCTAACCGTTTTCTGCGTGTCACCATGTCTGAGACCGAGCGGATGATCCGGCTGGTCAATGACTTGCTGCAGCTGTCTCGCTTTGATTCACAAGGGGTTCGTCTCCACTGCAAGGAAGTGGATATGAACCAGATGCTGCGTTATGCGGTTGATCGCTTCTCGATGTTCAGTGAACAACAGGAGGTCACGCTTGCTCTGGATATACCGAAACCGTTGCCTTCGGTCTATATCGATCAGGACGCGATCAATCAGGTGTTGGACAACCTGCTTTCCAACGCGGTCAAATACACCCCTCAGGGTGGGCGTGTCGTGGTGCATGCCCAAATCCATGCTCAAAATCGCGTTCAAATCTCGATCACCGATACGGGAATTGGAATTCCGAGTCGAGACTTGAAGCGGATTTTCGAAAGATTTTACCGCGTAGACAAAGCGCGTTCGCGCGGTCAGGGCGGAACGGGTCTGGGACTGGCTATCGCCAGGGAACTGGTGCAAGCACATGGAGCCGATATTGAGATCACCAGCGAATTGAACGCAGGGACGACAGTCACGTTCTGGGTTCCGTTGTTTCAAGGGGGGAGTGCGAGATGAAGCGGTGGTTGGAAACGGCAAAAACCGTCATTCTCAGCTTGCTCGTCATAACCAGCTTTTGTTTGACCGGGATGATCTGGATCAATCAGCCGAACTTACAGTTTATCGAGCCGGCCAAGTATACGGAGTCAAAGCCGGTACTTGAAAAATCGCTGGAGAAAATGATCACACCATCTGCTGTCGTTTTTCATTACGGACAAGATCGCCATACAAAAGCGGTAGCGACAGATGGGCAGTACAGCATGATCATGCGCGAGATGCCCAGATGGATTTTTCTCGACTTCACCCCGTATACACTTACACATGAAAAGTGGGAGGAAATTGCCCGGGAAAAGTTGGGGTTGGAGGTTCGCTTCAGAAGCAATCTTCCCTTGTCAGCAGTAGGCAGGCTGGTGACGTTTCGGGAGGAGTATAATATTCGTTTGATGGGGATTGACCGGATCTGGCTGTACCATGAACCGGAGGAAGATCTTGTCTATGCGTTGTTTCTATCGGGTGAAGAGGAGAAGGTCATGCGCTCACGCACTTCCATTAGTCCAAAGGATTTGCGCGAATCGTATCTGGCCAATGGCAATCAAATGCCAGAGCAGATCATGAAGGTAGTGATTCCTGCGAAGTACAATACATCCGATCCGGAGTCGAAAGGGTATTCCTACTGGCACATGTATTACCTGCCAAAGCATCAAATCAGGATGCAGCAATTCCGCTTCTCCTATACGACGGTACCTACAGAGCAGCTGATGGAGGCCTATTTCCTCGATCCCACTCTGGTTCGACAGATCATGGAAAGGGACAAGACGGTCATCTATACAGATGGCAGCCGTTCGATTCAGGTGAGGTCTGAACAGAAGGCGATCACGTTTACAGACCCGGCGTACCAGCAGAGAATACTGCCTATAACCGATGAAGAGAAGCTCCAAAGCGCGGTCAGCTTCGTCAACAAGCATTTGGGCTGGCTCGATGACTATTATCTCGAGGATATCAAGAAGAGCTATAACGACAAGGATAGTATAACGTTTCGACAGTATATCGGTGCCTATCCATTGGTCAGCAAGGGAGAAAAGCCGATCGATACCATTGAGATCATATCGGAAGCCGGTCAGGTAGTCACGATGAGCCGTTCGATGCTGGATCTGGAAACGTACATCACCAACAGGGACTTGACGGTCATGTCGGGGCCAGAGCTCTATCAGTTGATTCGGGATAAAAATCTGGCCAATACCGAGGAGATTTCGAATACGTATTTGGCTTATCAGACTTTTGTGTCTGACGATTATATCGAGTTGATCCCGACATGGGTGGTGGAAGTGCCAAATCAGCCTACGCTGCTTATTCCTGCTAAATCCAACGAAGGGGGAGGCAGGGCGAATGGATTGGAGTAGAACCAAGACAATTCTGATCTGGGCTTTTCTTCTGCTCGATATATTCCTCGGCTATCAGGTGTATGTGACCAGAATCAGCGGTTGGAGCGCTCAGGAGCTGACGCGCAGTGACAAGTGGGAGACCGAGCTTTTTCTGAGTCAGCAAAACATCACGCTGGCGACTGAGATCCCGCAGGAAACACCGGAGATGAGTTATTTGCAGGCCGAGTATCTGGGGATTAATCCTTTTCACATGCAGGAGCTGCCTGGCGTCAAGGCGACGATGGAAAAGAAAGCCTTGCATGCAGAGCTGATCCCGCCGATTCAGATTCGTGGACAAATTGTGCCGGGCGAGCTTTTGCGTCAGCTAGGGCCATTACTGTTGTACGGAGAGCAGTATACGGCTGATTTGTATCAATCCAATCAGAGTAGATTGCTGTACTGGCAGACGTATGAGAAGGTGCCTGTGTTCGTGGCTCCTCTGGAGGTCAGTCTGGATACAGGAGCTATTCTTGGCTACAGACAAACGTACCTGCAGCTTCGTGAGCAGGAAGGTGCCAGACAAGTCATTTCCGGATATGTAGCACTTCGCTCTTTGGTGGAGAAGCAGATCATCGAGCCGGGAGAGCGAATCGAAAGTGTAAGCCTTGGCTATTTTGGCTCCTATGATGCTGATATCCAATCGCTGGTACCCGTCTGGCGAGTCATTCATGATGGCAAGCTTCACTATGTCAATGCGATTACAGGTGCCGTGGAGCGGCCTTTGATGACCAAAAGATAGAGACAGCAAGTTTTCGGGTAATGAGACAGCTAGGGAACGCTGGCGGGAAGAGGGATGATCGGTGAAATTCAGTGTTTTAGCAAGTGGAAGTACAGGCAACGCTATCTACGTGGCGACGGATCGAGTCTCTGTGTTGATTGACGTAGGGATTACGGGGAAGCAGGCGGAAGCGGCCCTGCAGACAATCGGGGTGAAGCCGGAAGAGCTCAGCGCGATCCTGGTCACACATGAGCATGTCGATCATATCAAGGGCGTTGGGGTAATGGCACGTCGCTATGGACTGCCGATTTACGCCAACGCCAAGACGTGGAACGAGCTGGACGGTCAGATTGGCACGATCAAGGAGGATCAACGGCGACTGTTTGGAGTGGGCGAAAAGCAAGAGCTCGAGGACTTGGGCATCGAATCGTTCGGAATTTCCCACGATGCAGCGGAGCCGATGGGCTTCTGTTTTTATCAAGGAAACAAGAAGCTGAGTGTCGCAACGGATCTAGGCTATGTCAGCGAGCGAATCAAGGACACGATTCGTGGCGCGGATGCCTACATCTTCGAGTCCAACCACGATGTGGAGCTGTTGCGCATGTCCCAGTACCCCTGGAGCATCAAGCGCAGGATCTTAAGCGATGTTGGCCACCTGTCCAACGAATCGGCTGGAGAGGCTTTGATAGAATGCCTCAATGGTGGAGCAGAGCGTGTATATCTTGCGCATTTGAGCAAGGAGAACAACATGATTGATCTCGCTCGTCTGACGGTCAAAAATATTCTGGAAGAACAGGGACTGAAAGTGGGCGACGATGTTCATCTGCGAGACACGTACCCGGATCGGCCCACCAGGTTGGAAGTGCTGTAGAAAATTAAACGTTGCGATTGAACGTAATAGGCTTGTCCGGATTGGTGCGGCTTAGCAATGCATCAGAAATTCGGGTGTATGTTTCGATCTGAAAGGTCAGCTGGGAGTCGAGTTCATTCATCTTGCGGGTAAGCTCGTCCTGTGTGAAGAAGCCCTTGTCAATCATGACGGCAATCATGGAGTGAAGGACCAGCGTATTATGGTAATCCACCTCTTGCAGGTCAGCCAGTTTTGCATGTAATTGAACTTCTTTCAACTCTATCACTCCTTTTTCTGCTGTTTTGAAACGTGTGTACAAAAGCTCTTAATCTATCATATCCGGGCTCTCGGTGAATTATTCCGAGAGCCTTTGCACATTCCACAACCTTTCCATATTTCTCACGCGATTTTGCCAAAAGAGGAGCGTATACTGTGGGTATCAGAGGGAAGCAGGTAAGGATACTGCTCCATAGGGAAATGAGGATGAAAACAGCGGGAAACAAATAACAGCAACCCCAGACAAGTATAGAGCGTAAAAAAACCTGTTACCCTAGTAATAGAGGAAGGAGAATGGACTTATGGGTTTTTATGATGATTTGAATCATGTGGAACGAAAAAGAAAACGTGCGCCAGGTGTTGGACGCTTGATCATGACGTCCATCACATCGGCGGTGATTGGAGGAATGGTCGTACTGCTCATGCTGCCAACTCTGTCAAACGCCGGTTACATCAACATGGTGCAGTCGGGAGCGACGAATGCCATGAGCAATCCGGCAGCGAATCTGTTTGCCCAGCCTATCTCTGTCTCCGTCGATACGGGAACCGTGCAGGCGGTAGAAAAAGCGGAAAACGCCGTCGTTGGGATCATCAACATCGGTCGTACTCGGACCAATTACTGGAGCAATTCTTCGGAAGACATCGAGCAAGGTCAGGGCTCAGGAGTCATTTTTCAGAAGAAAAACGGAAAAGCGCATATCATTACCAACTACCATGTGATCGACCAGGCGCAAAAGCTGGAGGTTGCATTACCAGGCGGTGAAAAAGTAGACGCCAAGGTATTGGGCTACGATATGTTCACAGACCTGGCCGTATTGGAAATCGACGGTTCCAAGGTGTTGACCGTAGCTGAGCTGGGCGATTCGTCCACACTTCGGGTGGGAGAGCCTGCGATTGCCATCGGGAACCCGCTGGGCATGAAATTCTCCCGCACCGTCACACAAGGGATCATCAGCTCGCTGGAGCGCTCGATGCCAATGGACTTTGACGGAGATGGGCAGGACGACTGGGAATTGGACGTCCTGCAGACCGACGCGGCTATCAACCCAGGTAACAGCGGTGGTGCTCTCGTCAACATTCATGGGCAAGTAATTGGGATCAATACATTGAAAATCTCCAAGTCCGGGATTGAGGGACTGGGCTTCGCCCTTCCGATCAATGATGTGAAAAAAATTGTCTCGGAGCTGATGGAAAATGGCAAGCTCGAACGCGCGTACCTTGGGGTTACCCCGTATGATTTGACCAATGTACCGCGTTATAACTGGAAGGAAACACTGAATCTGCCGGATGAAGTAACGGCGGGTGTAGTCATTCGCAACGAGGTAGGTAAATTCTCGCCGGCGGGTGTGGCGGGTCTGCGTCAGTACGACGTCATCGTCAAAATGGATAACAAGGATATTACCAATGGTGCCCAGCTGCGCAAATTCCTGACTTTGAACAAGAAGCCGGACGAGAGCGTGGAAATTACCTACTATCGTGATGGCGTGAAGAACACAGCAAGTGTGAAGTTGAGCAAAACTCCACAGCAGTAAGAGTTTGCTCAGGTATTGAATTCGTTGCATTCCGGGACTTGTCCCGTTTGCATATATCGCAGTTCCCCTTTATCTATGAACCATAGATACCATCCTTGGAGCATCGAGCAATCGGTGCTCTTTTTTTTGGTGTGCCACGCATGGCGATTAACTAGGTGGTGAAAGTCCACTGTGGGGGTTTGTAGTTACCAACCA